>JAGQXC010000483.1 GCA_020436785.1 Saprospiraceae bacterium
CCGGTAAACAACGAAAGGGCGATCGCCAACGTAATAAAATGTTCCGTACCGGTCTCCGCCAGTAGACCAACCCCCGCGGCGGTAAGCAGGGACACCATGGCCACCGGACCAACTGCAAGCTGGCGCGAAGTGCCGAAGAGGGCATAGATGAGCAGTGGAATGGTGGAAGCATACAGTCCGTAGATCGGCGGCAACCCCGCCAACATGGCATAGGCCATCCCCTGTGGAATCAGCATTACCCCAACCGTGAGCCCCGCGGACAGATCACCCCGCAAGTCACTGGTTTGATATTTGGGGAACCAGTCTAACACCGGCAACACCGAACTCCATCTCATCAAGTAAAAATTTTTACAAAATTAGGCCTAAAGCCATCACTACTGGGTGACGTGGATCACATGGCAAAAGTCAATACGTCAATACAACCCCTAAACCCAACCAATCGCCCCGGTGGATTGGCCCGGCATCACGCTGGAAAAAGTAATTATTAAAAATAACTCCATCCCCGCCTTCCCCGGCATTTCCCTGTTGCCAGGTGTAATGCAAAGTGAACCGGATGTCCGTCAGCGGATAATAATTCAATCCGACATCAACGGCCTGATCACGGCCGGCAAACGATTTTACCGCCACCGCTTCAGCCTGAGCTTCCTGGTCCATGGCACCCCGGAATTGCATGAACATCACCACGGGCTCAATGATCCGGTCACGCTCCAACAGCACATTATAGGATACCCGGAAGTATCCTGTCTGACATCTGGCTTGTTTGGATGGCGTGTCACCTTCCCTGCTTAGCCAGGACCACTCCCCGTCAAGATTCCAGGAGCCCCAATTGAACAAGGCATCCAACGAAGTGGCGGCATTATGGGTAAAGAGGTCTGTGGCTCCCTGGTGGGCACGACTGAAACCAAGGGATAGCCCGCGCCTTTTGCTGAAATAATTGATTTTATGACTGAGCGAATAGGTTGATGACTCCGGATCACCCACGTGCAAGGTCACTTTTATGGTCGTAAGGGCCGATGCATTTTTACCGGTCGAATTGCCTCCCAGCGCTTCAAAGAGGGGGTTAAAAATACCGGCATCGTAAGTCAATGCCAGCCGGGATCCTTCCCGCCTGAATAGTCCTCCTGCCTGGATGCCTGCTGCCCGCCCGGGACCGGTCCCGGTGAGATGACGGCGCAGGTAATTTTGCGACCAGGACTTCTCCATGGAGGTAACCCGGAGGGCACAGGTAATGTGTTCACGACCCACCTGTGGCGTCAGATAGCCTGCGGCCAGATGCAAAACTTCCCGTTTAGGGACTACCCGCCATTGAAGGATGGCGTTCCACAAGCCAAAAGCAGGCATTGAACCATTGTTGGAGGCTCCTTGTGTGGCACTCAAAAGATCCCGGCCAACCACATCCATTGAACCAATCACACTTATTTGGACATCTTCAAGAGGTTGCATCCGAAATCCCAGCCGGCTTCTGCGTAACATCGCATCGTATCGATTGTCAACCGGGTCATAACGCCCGGTCGCCTCGTTGTAAACTTCCTCTCCGGTCGTATATACCGCCCAGAACTGCAAACCGACTACCGGTTTAAATCTGACTTTCTCCAACCAATTGGCGGAAGCACCCGGACTGGATGTTTGCCCTGAAAGATGCAGCGTCCATAATAGATAAATGCAGAATGGAATTATCCGGGAAAACGGTTGCAGTCCGTTCATTTCATAATTTATTTTTCCAGCTCTTTCGGATGAAACGAAGCAGTTGCAAAGGTCCGAATTCTCCCTCTTCCTTTTGCAATAAAGATCACACAGCCCTGTAAAAATCTGTTCCTCCGAATGGGCGCAAGCTTAATGAGGTAGCCGGTCCCTCAGGGCCCCATAAGCAAATGCCCCAACGATCGCACTGAAAATGACGACGATAAAAATCAGAAAGCCGTGTCCCAGCATGGTAAACATTGGGCCCGGGCAGGCGCCAATCAATCCCCAACCCAGGCCAAAAATCGATCCGCCGATCAGAAAGCGCCTGACCTGCATGGGTTTCACTTTATAAGAGACGGCTTTCCCATCCAGTGTTTTGATATTAAAGGACTTCATCAAAGCGAGCACGATGGCACTGGAAACGACTGCAGAACCAATCACCCCATACATGTGAAAGCTCTCAAAACGAAACATTTCATGAATGCGGAACCAGGAAATTACTTCCGATTTGGTGGCTACAATCCCAAAAAATATTCCTACGAGGAAAAATGCTGCTAACCTCATCTTCTTTTCCATTTACGAATTAACCAATTAAGAGGGGAAGGATTAACCAGGTCATGATCAGACCACCGATAAAAAAACCAATGACGGCAATCAGTGACTGAACCTGCAAATGCGACAGCCCGGTAATGGCATGACCCGAGGTACACCCATCGGCATAGCGGGTACCAAACCCAACCAGGAATCCACCAATGATGGCCAGAAGAACACCATACCAGTTGGAGTAATTAAACAGGCTTACCGGAAGAAAACCATCACCCTCGGTGGCATCAATGTTCCATTCATGGAGATGCGCAACCGTTTTGGGTGAGATGTCCACCGGGCCAGGGCTGGCCAGGTAATGAGCAGCGAGGTAGCCGCCGACGATGATTCCGAGAACGAAGACGAGACGCCATCGCTCATCTTTCAGGTTTACATCGAAATAAGCATATTTTTTTCCCGCTCCGGCCATGGCACAGAAATTACGGTAGATCGAAGAGATCCCGAACATTCTGCCCAACCAGGTCATGAGGAATACCACCACGGCAAATGCAACACCTGCGACAGCCCAATGCCAGGGTTGGCTGATAAACTCAATCATATCCGGTCAGTTTAAGATAACGATAAAGGAATGAAAAATTAACTACGCTGAATTGGATTGAAACCAATGCAAGGCTATACGATACGTCCTAACTTAAAATTACAATTAAATGCAAAGCATCCTTCTGCCAGCTATCGATACTTTTGACGCTACTGAAGATAATTGATCCCATATATATATTCTGTGATATCCATCACAAAAGGCTCCTCCCATCGGAAGCGGGAGAAGCCTGTTGTTTATTCTATTGTTACCGGAATGTTATCCGAGAAAAGCTGCATACATCCAGACCAGTTTTTCCTGCTCACGGATGTAGTCGCTCATCAATGCATTGGTGCCTTCATCAGCTGCTTCCGCCGATTGGACCAGAAGTACCCGTTGTTTGCCAATGATGATCTTAAAAGCTTCGAGGATCTGGCCAATGGCCGTGCGTCCGTCGGCTACGTGGTGATGGACCTCAACATCGGCTTTTTCCAGATAATCAGCAAACGTGTGATCCGGCGTCTCGCCCAGGGTCAGAACCCGTTCGGCAATCTCGTCGATCTTTACCAGAAGATCCGTATAGAGTTCTTCAAACTTGACGTGTAATTCAAAGAATTTTTCGCCTTTTATATTCCAATGGTAGCCTCGAGTGTTCAGGTAGAATATTTGATAATCTGCCAACAATTCGTTCAGTCTTCTTGCCAGGGTAACAACTTGATCTTCATCCAATCCAATGCGATTCATTTGCATGGTTTTCATACGCTATCGTTTATTTAGGTTAAGTAAAGTGGTTCAAAGACCTAACAACCCAAACATGAAACCGTTCGCTTGAACGGGACAAAATAGCATCTCAGGAGAGGTGAAGGGGTTTATTCGGTGGGTAACTGATCGATGGCTGGCACAATGGGTAAATCCAATAATTTCCACTCATTCCAGCCTCCCTCCATATTAAAGATGTGGCGGTTGTCAAACCCTCCGTTGCGCATCAGGGTGGCGGTCCGTATGCTCCTCCTGCCGCTGCGGCAATAGATAAAATATTCGGCATCAGGTGGCAATTCAGAAATCCGGTCCCAAAATTCTTCCCCAAAATAATTCACATTGATGGCCTCCGGTAAATGACCGGCAAGGTACTCCTTGGGGGTACGCACATCGACGATGATCGACCGGGGTGAACGAAGTATACGACGCCAGAAGTCCTCGGGACTCAGATTATTTAACTGGGCTTTCAGCAATCGCCAGCGCGGTGTCTTACATGATTTATCTTCCATGCCGGATGAAGATACTTGGAATTTTAAAATTACAACATTATTCGGTGTTGTGCCGCAATTATCAACAGGCAGGAGTAGGATGCGACTTAATCGGGTTTATTCCTGGCATTGGTCTGTAACGCTTTGGACTGCAGCTTGGTTGCACGATCATCCATCCGGTTATAGTAATCATCAATGGCCTGCTGTACATGTAAAAACAAGTTGTCGGTACCGATCAAATCCCGCAACCCGGAGCGGTAAATGGTGTCGCGCACCGGGCCGATGATGCCCGCCATCATGAAGTCAATGTGATTTCCCTGCAACTGTTTAACGACGGTTTCCAGGGCATCCAATCCGCTGGTGTCCAGGTCGCTGATGCTGCTGGCATCGAGGACGAGGGCTTTCACCGGTTCCTTTTGCTGTAAGATGATCTGCCGGATCGTATCCTTAAAATAGGCCGAATTGCCAAAGTAGAGGGGAGCATCAAACCTGAGGATCACAACGCCCTCCTCCTGGACCGCTTCGGGAAAGCGAGTGATGTTGCGGTAATGGCTTGATTCCGGCAAGCGCCCCAGTATGGCCAGGTGTGGCAAGGAACTCCGGTAGATAACCATGGCAATGGAAAGAATGACGCCCGCCAGGACGCCTTCTTCAATGCCAAAGATGAGGGTAACCAAAAAAGTAATGATCAGCATGTAAAAGTCATCCCGGTGAACGTGCCACAAGCGGATGGCTTCACGGTAATCAAAAAGACTCTTGGTGGCCAGCATAATGATGGCAGCCAGGATGGCATTGGGCAGGTAATAAAACAATCCGGTCATAAATACCAGGGTGAAGCCAATGACTACCATGGTGATCAAGGAAGACAACTGGGTCTTGGCCCCTGAATCGTTGTTGACCGCGGACCGCGTAAAACTGCCGGAGGTAACCAGCGATTGAAAGAAGGCGCCGCCGATTTTAGACACCCCCAGAGCGAATAATTCCTGATTAGGCACCACCACATAACTGCGGTGTTTGGCTTCCAGGCCTTTGGCGATGCCTACCGACTCGACAATGCCGATGATGGAAACCGCCAGCACGGTAGGGAAAATTTGTACCAGTTTACTCCAGGTGACGGAGGGCATCTCAAAATCCGGCAACCCCCTGGGCACCACGCCTACCGTATCCAGTCCCTGCCGGTCCAAATGAAAGATCCAGGAGATCAGTATACCCAAAATGACGGCGATCAAAGCTCCGGGGATGTTGCGATTGATCCGCCGCAACAACAGGATCAAACCAATCCCTCCAATACTCATCAACAAGGTGATCCAGTGCGTCTCCCCCAGGTGGGTGATGGCATAATAGAAGGTTTGGTAGACATGGCCAAAACGCGGTATGCGGATACCCAACAGGTATTTCAACTGGCTCACCGCAATGATGACAGCTGCCGCCGAGGTAAAGCCCGATACCACCGGGTGAGACAAAAAGTTAACTAAAAATCCCAGTCGCAACAGGCTCAA
>JAGQXC010000063.1 GCA_020436785.1 Saprospiraceae bacterium
CCGTTTCGCTGATCTCGCGGTATTTGACGCCCAGGGTGCATTCGACCAATTTGGAAGACATGCCCAGCAGCCCGGCGACAATCATCCAGAAGGCAGCACCTGGGCCACCAATACTGATAGCAACGGCGACCATCGAAATATTGCCTAACCCAACCGTACCGGATATGGCCGTTGCCAGTGCCTGGAAATGATTTACTTCACCGTAATGACTTTCATCCCTTATCGTATCCGGAATATCCTCCTGGGGCTTTTTGCGCTCGAGGTGATCGAAATTGCCTTTGACAATACTGAGTGCTGTCGTGAAATAGCGAATATTGGCAAAACGAAAATAAAGTGTGAACCAGAGCGCTCCAACCAGCAAAAGGATGAGGACAATCGGGACACCGGCCAGGGAAGTAAAGATTAACCCCTCCCACCAAAGGGCGGCCGGCATAAAGGCTTCATTGATTTTTTCGTCCAATCCCTTGCCGGTCTGCGTCCAGCCAGGAATGGCATTTATGAAGAAGATGGCGTTCACCGCCCAGAGCCGTAAGATTGAAACAGTCATCGGGTTTGATTGATTAACCCAATGATCGCAGGATCCCGCCCAAACCCGGTTTAAATGTCAGAAATAATGTAAAAATGTCTGTCAGCCGGATTACTGACAAAGACTCACCGGTTACTGTAATTCAATCTATTATCCAATATTTATTAATTATTACATCTCATCCAGATGAAGTCTTGAAGGCGGAATTCTGAGACGAATGCGACGCCCTTTCTCCTGGTCAAATTCAAAGAACGTTTCTTTGAGCGGTTTTTCGTGACGCTCCTTAACCCACATTTCTTTTCCAAATACGCCATCCAGAATGGCCTGGACCAACCGTTTGATTTCATTGTAATCATTAATGGCGTAGACTTTCCGGCGCGTATCTTTTCCTTTTGGTTTGATCTCCAGCCAACCCTCTTCCGGATTGTTTAATCTGCAGGCGACGAAGGAATGCAGGAGGTGGTGCATGGCCGGGGTTAAGATGAGGGTTTCCGTTGAATTGTTTTTGACACCCTGCATTTGCACACGATGCGACTCCCTGGCAGCACCTTTTCCCGGTGTGGAAATCCAGATTGAAATCAAATCCGGATCAAGGTGCAAGGCTTCACTGATGTCTTTTACCCAGCTTAAGGCCAGGGCAAAAAAGAGCATGATCAATAACGTCTTAAAGATGGCTGACAGGAGGACAAGATTGATGACATTTTCAGTGAATTTGTACAATTGAGCCGCCAGAGTCAATAGAATAAACAACAGGGACAGATAGGCAAGCAGCTTTAACCCCCGCTTGAGAAATGAGGTCCACAATACGTTAGCCAGCAGGAACAAGGTCATCAATGCGTAGTAGACATCCAGCTCACTCACAAACTTTAATGACTGGCCACTCAACATTTTATTGAGTGTAGGTAACAAGCAGAAGAGGAAGGGCAGTCCAACAATCAACGGCCAATATTTACCTTGCGTAAGTGGAAACAACCATCCCGGCTGGTGTCTGAACCAGGGGAGTGCCAATAATATCAATAGACTGTTCAATAAGGAAAATATACTACGAAATCCATTCAATTGAAGGGCTTGGGCATCGGTCAACGTTTCAACACCTTGAGAATAATAAACCTCAATGCCCCCGGAAAAACTCCAGCACAAGATGGACAGGGCCAAATACACTTGTCCGACATCTTTTTGTCTCCGACCAAGGTGATACCAGATCGAAAACAACCCGGCAAAAGCAAATGCACATACGATCAATTGCCACCATCCGTAAAAGTTCAACGTTTGAATGGATACCAAGTCTGTTTCGGTAATAAAGTGAACTCAATGATATAGAAAAAGATCGTTAATCCTATAGAATAAAGCGGTCCTTTATGGCTTGTGACGGCATCGGGCAGGTTTTATAGGTACCAAACCAGCGGTACCGATTGCGGGCAATCCAATCATAAAGGGCATCGCGCACCGTTCTTGGAATGATACGGAATATCCTGAGCCACCGCCAGGGCCGGGGCAGGACACCAAGAATTTCCAAAACGGCGTTGCTGCGGTCATACCATTTACCTTCCTTCCAGAAAAGAACGGAATCCTGCGCAGGCTGTTTCCCGTGAGTTTGGTCCAGCAATTGACGGGCAAAGTTGGAATCCAGTGCAGCAACACGAATATGTGCTTCCGGGTCATGGCGCAATACCCATAATATAGACCGGTTACAGAGGACACAAATACCGTCGTACAAAAGATAAGCTGAGGTCTGTGGATCCATATTTAACTAAACAGCGGATCCGGAGGCAATGTTGCCATGGGCAAGTAGTTCATACAACTCCTGAATCCGGTTTATGGGCAACACCTGCAATCCGGATGGGATTTTGATTCCTTTGACATTGTAAGCCGATAGTACAAACGTTTCCATCCCCAGACGATGGGCTTCCTGTATTCGTTGTTCAATGCGCGTGACCGCGCGTACTTCTCCCGTAAGGCCTACTTCGGCGGCAAAGCTCCAGGAAGATGGAATAGCAATTTCTTCCAGGGAAGAGATCAGTGCCGCCGCAACGGCCAGATCCATGGCGGGATCGCCAACTTTCAATCCTCCGGCGATATTCAGAAAGACATCCTGCTGCCCAAAATTGAATCCGCATCGTTTCTCCAGTACAGCCAGGATCATCGAAAGTCGTCGCAGGTCAAATCCGGTTGTCGATCGTTGGGGGGTACCATAAACAGCGGTACTCACGAGGGCCTGGGTTTCGATCAACAAGGGGCGCAGTCCTTCAATGGTTGCTCCGATTGCCGCACCACTCATGTCCTCTTCAGACTGGGATAAAAGCAATTCCGAAGGATTGGTCACAATACGCAAACCCGACTGGTTCATTTCGTAGATACCCAGTTCATCGGCCGAACCAAAGCGGTTTTTCAAGGTGCGGATCATCCGGTAAGTATGATGGCGGTCTCCCTCGAATTGCAATACCACGTCCACCATGTGCTCAAGCAACTTCGGTCCGGCAATCGACCCTTCTTTGGTGATGTGGCCAATGATGACCACGGGAATTTCGGATTGTTTGGCAAATTGCATCAATTCGGCGGTGCATTCCCGGATTTGGGTAATGGTGCCGGGAGCAGCATCCAGCGCTTCCTGTTGAATGGTCTGAATGGAATCAATCACCAACAGAGCCGGCTGAATTCGTTGGGCTTGTTTCAGTACTTTCTCCAAACGCGTTTCAGCCATAAACAGGGCATTTTCTGAGGTCGTCCCGATCCTTGATGCCCTCAGCTTGATTTGTTGCAAACTTTCTTCTCCGGAAACGTACAGAGTGCTTTTGTTTTGTTCGAGGACCACTTGCAGTAATAAGGTAGACTTTCCTATACCTGGTTCACCTCCGATGAGGATCAACGATCCCGGAACGATGCCGCCGCCAAGGACGCGGTTGAATTCGGAATCGAGCGTATCAAGGCGTTGGTGGGCTGTAGCAGGAACCTCCTGCAAGGTAGCAGGTCCTTGCTCTTCCTTGTACTTTTGGCCCCTGTTGGTCGGTTTTGCGACAACTTTCTCTTCCTTATAGGTATTCCATTCCCCGCAGGAAGGACATTTTCCTATCCATTTTGGCGATTCTGCACCACAATTTGAACAATAATATATTATCTTCGACTTTGCCATTGACCCTAATAAATTACATCACCCAAAAAGCCTGAAAAATTTTGTTTTGTACCCGTGACTTTTACTTAGTGGTACGTCTAAAGAGTGAAATTAAGAGATAAAGTTCTTTTAATTACGCTTATTTAGGACATAAGTAGATTGTTTTCAATTGGTTTTTTGGGGTTATGCAGGGTGCTCCAGCGCAAGCTGGTAGTGCCCTGTTTCATTTTAAGCCTCCGCTTATTTCAGCACGGGAAATTAAAAATCCGTATCTTAGGCAAAGATGCCCTCAAATCATCGTTTTACGCCCGGTGATGATTTTTACCCTCCGACTAAATTTTAGCACGGTTATTGCCGTTACATAGGGATAGAACGAGAAATTAACGGATATACCTGATAACCAGCACGATTGCCACAGTTTAAATGGACATATATTGATGACATGGGTCAACGGTTTAACATCGGATTATTCCATGGGAATAAAACCGGTCATCTTATGGTTTACTGCAATCAAAAGATCGTCGTCATCGATTTTAATGTCTTAAGGACAAAAACCTATTCGTTTTTCATCGACGATGAAATGTGCAATCTGACGGTTGAACGCAAAAACAACCGCTGGTACTATGGCCTCGTCATCGATCACGAGGTCGATACACCCAAAAATGCGCTGCGACGAAAGGTGAACCGGCAAAATGTGTATAAAGCGATCATCTTCCTGATCATCATCCTACTATCGGTTTCGGCGATATCGATGTTTTTCGCCTTTGTTTAATCGTCAATATTGGTTTGGAATAGCGACTTCATCGCTCAAACACGCCAATTTCCCTTATTTTCGCCCAAAATTTACGCGTTGGATCCTTTAGCGCTGCACATCGAAAGCTTGATTTTCGTTGCCGAACATCCGGTGACCTTGCAGGATTTGCAGGAAACCCTGGCACAAACTTTCGAACAAACCATTCCCGAAGATGAAATCCTGACCGCCCTTGAACAATTGCAAATGCGTTACCGTCTCGGTGATTTTGCCTTTGAAATTGTCGAGGTCGCCGGTGGTTACCAATTTCTCACTAAAGGAGCTTTTTTCAATACGGTCGGGGCCTGGCTCCGTATTACCAATAAACGCAAATTATCCAAATCTGCCCTGGAAACCCTGGCTCTCATTGCTTACAAACAACCGGTAACCAAAACCGAAGTCGAACTGATCCGGGGCGTCAACTGCGATTATGCCATTCAGAAACTTTTGGAGAAAGAACTTGTTGAAATTATAGGACGGGGTGAAGGCCCCGGCAGGCCATTGCTCTATTCGACCGCTCCAAAATTCCTCCACTATTTTGGATTGAAGAACATGCAGGACCTGCCACAGCCAAAAGATTTCAAACAAGCGGAGTCTGAAATCGGGTCCATCCCGGACATTGAAGAAATGGTCGCAAATGGAAATGAAGAAGAATGACAACGAAGTACGATTGGTCAACCGGGTTGCGGAAAGCGGCTTACTGACCATCAATCTGGAGTTGTATTATCCCCGCTTTGATTTTTTTGTCCTCGATCTTAAAAATTATTTGTTTCAGGGCCTTATCCTGAAAGAAAAGGACTTTCGTGAAGCAATGAAAGTCTTCGAATGGAAAGATCTGGACAACCGGATCCTTTTGATCACCTGCTCTGCCGATGCCGTGATACCGCTTTGGGCATACATGCTGGTTTCCTCTTATGCCCAGCCCCACGCCCAGGATGTCTTTCTGGGAAACCAGGAAGCGTACCTTCAGATGCATTATCGTCGCGTCATTGATGAACTACCCCTGGCGGATTACCGGGATCAACGCGTGGTCATCAAAGGTTGCAGCGACAAACCGGTGCCTGCCGGAGCGTACGCAGCCCTTACCCGCCACTTGAGGCCGGTGGTTCAAAGTCTGTTTTTTGGCGAACCGTGTTCCACTGTTCCGATTTACAAACGTCCAAAAGTCACCGATACGTTAAATAGTTAGCAGGGCGTGTCTAATTTCTGTACCTTAGACAGCTAAAAATCAATTAGATATGCAAATCTTCAGAAACTTCGCTGTATTTCTGGTGGCCGGATTTGTAGTCATGCTCTTTATTTCTTACACCTTTGAAGAAGATGTGGCGCCGACGGTCGTAAAGGACGCTTCCATTGCTGACGGTGAAAACGAGCTACTTCCTCAAGTCATCAAGAGCGTTCCCTTGGATAAAGGGTATGCATTTGCCGGAGAATCGGTTCCGGTAGACAATTTTGATGTGTACGAGCGCCTGGATCGTGAGATGTTGGTGAATTCCTACTGGCATTCCAGTACCGTGCTGAACATTAAAGCGGCGAATCGCTATTTCCCCGTCATCGAACCCATCCTGGCGGAGGAAGGCATTCCCGATGATTTCAAATACCTGGCGGTCATCGAATCCAATCTGCGCAATGAAACCTCTCCGGCAGGAGCACGGGGGCTGTGGCAATTCCTGAAAAGCATCGGGAGCTATTACGGACTGGAGATCAATGACGAAGTCGACGAACGGCTCAATGTGGAAAAATCCACCCTGGCCGCATGTAAATACCTGAAGGACAGCAAACGCAAATTTGGATCCTGGACGCTCGCCGCCGCGGCTTATAACATGGGTGATACCCGTCTGCGCAAAGAACTTGATCAACAAAAAGCCGATAATTACTACGATCTGAATTTAAATGATGAAACATCCCGGTATGTCTTCCGTATCCTGGCTGTGAAAGAGATCCTGCAAGATCCCCAGGCATTCGGTTTTATCATTGATCCCCAACATCTCTATGAGCCGTTGGATAAATACCAGGTCGTCGAAGTGGACAAAGGCATCACCGATTTGGGTGATTTCGCCCAGGAACATGGCATTACCTATCGCATGCTCAAAGTATATAATCCCTGGTTACGTACCGGTAAACTGACCAACAAAACCGGGAAAACCTACCAAATCAAGATCCCAGGTAGCTAAACGGGAAAATTTTGGATGCAATAACCTGTAAGTGAACGTTGCTCGTTAAAACGGACAAACCAAACTCGCTCATTGGTTAATGGGCTTCCAACCAGTTCATCCCGGTTCCCATCCCGACTTCAATCGGTACTTTCAGGTTGGGCAACGCTTTCTTCATCTTGTCTTCCACAATACGTTTCACCTGTTCCATCTCAGAGGGCAACACATCAAAAACCAGTTCGTCGTGTACCTGGAGGATCATTTTAGACTGTATACCGGCCTCAGAAAATGCGTCGTGAATGGCGATCATCGCCAGTTTGATCATGTCCGCAGCCGTTCCCTGGATGGGTGTGTTGATGGCAATGCGTTCGGCATTGCTGCGGGAAAGCCCATTCCTTGAGTTGATGTCCCGGAGAATACGACGACGCCCGGATAACGTCTTGACATAGCCATGTTCGCGGGCAAAAGAGACAGTCTGTTCCATGTAGGCTTTCAAGCCCTTGTACTGTTTGAAATAGTTGTCGATCAGCTGGCTGGCTTCCGCCCGCTTGATGCCCAATTGCCGGGACAGGTTCAGTGACCCGGCACCATAAATGATCGAGAAATTGACGGTTTTGGCATTCCGGCGCTGATCGGCGGTCACTTCATCCAAAGCGACACCATAAACCCGCGCCGCCGTCGAGCGGTGAATGTCCAGATTTTGCTCAAAGGCTTCCAGCATGGCTTCTTCATGACTAAGGTCGGCGATCAATCGCAATTCAATCTGGGAATAATCCGCCGATAACAATATGTGGTTGTCATCGCGAGGCACAAATGCCTTGCGGATTTCCCGGCCTGCTTCATCCCGGATTGGTATGTTCTGAAGGTTCGGATTCTCTGAGGATAGTCTGCCGGTAGCAGCCCGCGCCTGGTTGTAGGAAGTATGAATGCGGCCGGTCCGGGGATTGATCATATTGGGAAGCGCATCGACATAGGTCGATTTAAGCTTGCTCAGCTTGCGGTGGTCCTGAATGTGCGCCACGATGTCAAACTGGAGCGCCAATTCACTTAGTTTGTCTTCATCCGTCGAATACTGGCCGGTCGATGTTTTCCGCCACCGGTAAGGCAATTTCAATTTTTCAAACAAAACCTCTCCCACCTGCTTGGGTGATGCAATGTTAAAGTCAACACCAGCCAGCTCGTAGATCGTCCGTTCTTCTTCGATGATCTGGCGGGCCAGTTGCTCCGAATAAACCGCGAGCATTTGACCATCCACCTTGACGCCCTCATATTCCATGCTGGCCAGGACCTGAATCAGCGGCTGTTCAATGCTATCGTAAACCTGCAACACCTGTTCTTCCTGAGCCTTTGGAAATAGTTCGTGATACAATTGCCAGGTGATGTCTGCATCTTCGGCGGCATATTCTTTTACCTTTTGTTTGTCAACGTCCCGCATGGAAAGTTGCTTGGCACCACGCCGCCCGATCAGGTCCTCAATGGGGATCATCTTATAATTCAGGTAATTTTCGGACAGGTTATCCAACTTGTGCCGCTGATCGGGTTCCATCAGATAATGGGCGATCATGGTATC
>JAGQXC010000484.1 GCA_020436785.1 Saprospiraceae bacterium
TCCACTTCTAAGGAGAACGGAGCAACCGGTATGACCACCTCCAACAAATTGGACAGGCACCCGATGGCATCGCGGATTTGAACCCGGTAAGTACCTGCGGTCAGGCTAAAGATGGAAAACATCTCATGAGGTATCGAACCATAATAACTTCCATTGATTTGGATCTGATAAGGTAGGGTGCCCGGGGCGGTGACCGATACGGTCATGCTCCCATCTGCGGACATCGGGCTCGAGGCAGGTACGATGGAAATGGTATTAATGGTCAAACCGATGCTCGGTATCAGTTCAGCCGTGAACGAGTCGAAGCAGGCACTGTCAATTTGCGGATTGCGTACACGCATCGAATAATTGCCTGGTAATACCGTGAATAATTCGGATAAACGGACGGTGTCTGCCGGCACCATCCAGGAGGAAACCTTATCGCCAACCTTTACTTCAAGCTGTAACTCGGAGCTATTGGGAGAAGATAACACCAGGAGGATGTCGCCCGGGTTGGGGCAATCCGGCTGGATGATCTGATGATCGATGATGTATTCGGCGGGTTCTTGCGGGATGGTTACTTCAAATTGTTGCATGCATCCGACAGCTGGATTAAATACCTGGAGTTGATAGGTTCCGGCCAGTAGGCTGTCAGCCAAGCGCATGGAATCTCCATTACTCCATTCGTAATCCAGTTGCAGGTTTCCGTTTAAAACCAATTCTGAAGATCCATTTGCCAGGCCACAGGTCGCTGGCGTGATGGCAAATGAAGGTTCAAGATTACAGGATCCGGAGAATACGTGGATGATGACGGTGGCCGTGTCTTTTTCGCCGCAGGCATCCTGGGCAATGTACTGGAATCCGGCAAAGCCGGAAAAATTACCGTGTGGGTTAAAGCTGAAGTCCCCGCTGATTTCAATGCGGACATTACCTCCTTCCGCATTGATTGCCGACAGGATTTTTAATCCGGCGCCCTCATCGTTTTCGAAAACATTGCCGTTAACCGGGGTGCGGAAAGCGGTAGCCAGGGAATCATTGTTTAATCTCAGCGGGGGAGAATTATCCGGCACCGTTAATTGAAGAGATTGGGCGCAATCCTCCTCGACCTCAGGTAAAAAAGCTTTTAATTCATAATCGCCGGATGGAACCGGGAAGATGGCATCCAGGTTGTACCGTCCTGGCATCAAAGAGATCTGCGACGAACCGGATGGGCCTTTCACCTGCAAGATGACCGGTTCGTTCGTGGGAGAATGGAGGGTGAATTCAATATTCCCTCCGTCCTTGCATGTTCCCGGTTGCGTGACGGTGTCGGTGATGTAATGGAAACTGGTGTCAGGCACCGTAATTTTCAGTGCCTGGGGGCAATCGCTACCTACCGGATTGATCAACACCGAATAGGTGCCGCTGGCCAGGGATTCAATCGTGGACAGCGTAGAGCCATTGGACCATACATAGGAATATTCCCCTTCCGGATAAACCTGGGTGTGGATCGCTCCTTGTGCAGTGCCACAATAGGTAGGCGTAACATCCAATCGGACCTGAAATGAGCATGGATCAGAGACCACCTGAAAAACCGCCTCCTGCTCCTCCGCATGCCCGCAATCGTCCCTGGCCCGGTACACGATGACAAAGTCACCGGTGCTGGCCGGGGGAGGGCTGTACTTGAAAGTGCCATCAGGTTGTAAGAGCAGAACGCCCTGAGCAGGTTGGGTGAAATCCACGATTTTCAAGTCGATACCTGCATCATTTTGCAGGAGATTTCCGCTAACCGGTATGCCTGGAAAGGTCGTATAGACATCGCGCCGGGTCACCAGAGCGGTGGATGTATCAGCCACTTCGATATCCTGCTCAATCACACAGTGGGACGCTTCGTCCTGACCGCTGATGCGAATTTGCCATGTGCCGGGAAGTATTTTATAAAATTCTTTAAGATGAATGGTCCCGGATTGCCTGACAATGCCGTGATCACCATCGGGACCGGAGGCAATGATGGCTAAGGGTGAGTTATCGGGCGCGTTGATGCGCAGAATGATGTCACCACCATCGCCCCGGCAGTTGGCCGGTGTACTGCTGTATTCCTCCAGGTAATCTGCCGAACGTTCCGGGATGGTGGTGGAAAAAGCCTGGCTACAACCATTTTCATCCGTAATGGTGACCGTGTATGCCCCGGAGGGTACGTTGCTGAGATCTTGCTGACCGGAGCCATTGGACCAGGTGAATTGATAACTTCCTGGCGGGGCAACCGATAGAATGGCTTCTCCATCCTCACCGCCACAGGATGCCGGGGAGGTATCAAAAGAAGCTGTGGTAGAACAAGTAGGCGCCGCCACTTCAATGGTTATGGTAGCTTCCCGGGTCAACCCACAAGGTCCCGATACCGTGTACTTGGTCGTAGTGGTTCCCGAATATCCGGCGTCGGGAATGAATTTAAATGAACCATCCGGTTGAATCAGGAGACTTCCTCCTTGAGCCTGATCGTAAGCAATAACACGTAGGTTATCCCCCTGGTCATTATCCAGCACATTTCCATTAACCGGAGTTCCAAATTCCGTATCGTACCGGTCATCCAAGGCTGAAATTTCAGGGGTATTGACGGTAACCGACACCGTACTGGAGCCTTGTTGACCAAACATGTCCTCCACAACCAGGTTGAATTGGAAGTTGGTCGATTGGGTCAGGTTGCTGATGGTGACCGTGAGGCCACTAGCATCCAGGCCGACATCGGCGCTATTTACGGAGGAAACGGATCGGATTATGAGCCCTTCTCCGGAATCGTTGGTCAAAGGGGAAAAGGTGATCTGGCCGTCACAATCCAAATTGACCGCGTCATCCCGGAGGATCAGATCAGGGTGTGGTTCTGGTTTTTCTTTGTTGCCGGTCAGTAGCAGTGCTGCTCCTCCGGCGACAATGGCCCCGGCTGGTGTCCAAATGAGGACCGGGGAAATACGATGGGCTGGTTTCAGAGAGGGCGCCGTCAGATCCAGTTGATCCCAGGGTGCACGCAATGCTTCCGGGCGTGGAAATTCATTTTGCGGATTTTCTCCGTGGATCAAAAGTGTTTTGGAAGCACCGGCAGCATGTTCAAATGCTTGCCACAAGGCAGGCAGTCCGGATTCCATCCGTTCGGAAGCCATCGCTGCGTCTTCCCGCGAAAGGGCTCCCGAAGACTCTTGCCAGAGCTTATGCATTTTTTTGGTAAAGTCCTCAAAATCATAAGTCTTTCCGGATAACGCACCCA
>JAGQXC010000485.1 GCA_020436785.1 Saprospiraceae bacterium
CAAAACCAGCGGAAAGGTAATGAAAATTGCAGTGAATACCCGGTTTCTCCTGAGCAATAAACTTGAGGGGATCGGCTGGCACACGTACGAAATTCTGCGCCGGTTGGTTCGTGCCCATCCGCAGGATTCATTCTATTTTTTCTTTGATCGCCCCTATGATCCCCAATTTGTATTTGCACCCAATGTCCATCCGTTGGTGCTCTTTCCTCCGGCCCGTCACCCCGTTTTATTCTATTGGTGGTTCGAATGGTCGGTGAGCCGTGCGTTGCGGCAAATCAATCCGGACGTGTTTTATTCTCCCGACGGATTTCTGAGCCTGAGGTCCCAGACTCCAACCCTCCTGACCATCCATGACCTCGCTTACCGGCATTTTCCCGAACATTTGCCTCCGTTGATGCGGACCTATTACAACCGGATGATGCCACAGTATGTTATGAAAGCCGGGCAGATTGCCGCCGTTTCGGAATACACCAAGGAGGATATCATCCAACAATTCAACGTGTCGCCGGAGCGTATTTCCGTCGTCTACAATGGGGTACGGTCCGTATTTTCTCCGGATTCAACAACCGGTTCGCGTTCCATTCGTCACCAGGTTACCGGAGGTAATCCATACTTTCTCTATGTGGGTTCCATGCATCCGCGCAAGAACATCAATCGCCTGCTGGAGGCATTTCGTCTTTTTAAGGCGTCCGGTCAATGGAACCACCATCTGATCCTGGTTGGCCGGATGGCCTGGAAATCGACCGGTATCCGCCAGGAAGTAGAACAACATCCAGACCGGGCAACGATTCACCTTCCGGGGAACATCACCGATGAGCAGATGGTGGATTACTACCGGGAGGCTCAGGCGCTGATTTATCCGTCGTTGTTCGAAGGATTTGGGATGCCGGTCCTTGAGGCGCTGGCTTGTCATACGCTTCCGGTTATATCGCAATCATCTTCATTGCCTGAAGTAGGAGGAGAAGTGGCCATCTATGTCGATCCTCTGGATCCGGGATCCATCGTACAGGGGATGCAGCGGGCGACGCAACATGATCCGCACCATCCTGCCTGGACGCATCGGGTCGATCAGCACCTGAAAAAATTCAACTGGAATCGGTCTGCCGATCAAATTTACCGGGATTTGTGTAAATTAAGTGGGTACTAAAAAAGTAGGATTATGCATCGTGTCATTAGTATCTGCCTGCTGTTATTCACCATACAATGCATCCATGCTCAAAAATTCATTTTTGATCGCATTAGTGATACGGCCGTTAAGGCGATGACGATCCGGACCGATTTCCGGAATCTCATCCGTGAAAAAACCAAAGAGATCTACCAGGAAGGCCAGTTGATTGTAGACCTCGGATCGGATCGGGATACTTACGATATAGAATTGCGAACCCGTGGTAATTCCCGGCAATCCATCTGTTTCTATCCACCGATCAAACTAAAATTTTCTAAAAAAACCTACCACATCCCGGAGCCCAATACGGTCAAACTGGTGAATTGTTGCCGGGATAACGACAGTTATGAAATGCTTCTTTGGAAGGAATACCTCATCTACCGGATGTACCGCAAACTCACCGATATTTCGTTGCGGGCCCAAATGGTTCCGATTACATACGAAGACGTCAATAAACCAAAAGCCACCTATACCAGGATGGGATTTCTCATTGAACCCGAGGAGGAATTGGCAAAGAATATTGATGGTGAATTGTATGAACCGAAAGTGACTTTAAATAAGATCATGGATTCAACATTATTGGCAACCATCACCGTTTTCCAGTACGTGATTGGCAACACGGATTGGGCAATCGGCAATCAACATAATGTGTGCATCATTCGTACGATGGATCACCTGCCCTATCCGGTGCCTTATGATTTTGACTATGCGGGCCTGGTCAATGCCGGGTATGCCGTGCCGCACTCCAGTTTACCGATAAAAACCGTCACCGAACGTTACAACCGCAGTTACTGTCTTACCGAGGCACAAAGTTTACAGGCCAGGGATGCGGTAATGGCGAAAGAGGCAGAAATGTATGCGGAAATTGAACACTGTGCCGGTCTATCTGAAAAGGATAAAAATCAAATGTACAGTTACCTGAAGGAAGGCTTTGACCTGATCCGGGAAGATCGCCGGACGATCCAGATATTCACCAAGGATTGCCGGCAATGGCCATCCAATTAAGCGGCTTTGGCCCGGTGGTGCTGCCAGAGTACGACGGCGCCGGTGACACCCACCAGAAAGACGATCGTGGAGATGATCTCTGCCTGTGAAGCATCCATACCCATAACGTGCATCGTCTCGTTTACCCGGATTTTTTCGATGAAAAACCGTTCGATGCCGTTCAGAATACAATAAATGAAAAAGATCATGCCCGGAATTATGGTGAGGCGTTTCCTTAGAGCCCAGAGAATGCCAAAGATGACCAGGGATGCAACCACTTCATAAAGGGGCGTCGGGAAAACCGGGGTGGTCAGATGACTGCAATAATGCCCGATGCAACCGTCGATCGGAATGCCTTCATTGAGTACGTTGCGGGGATAGTCATACGCCCAGGCCCAATCCGGCAGGAAGAACCAGCCCGGTTTGGCGGCGGTATTGGCAATGCCCCAGTCACCATCTCCGGCAAACTGACAACCGAGACGACCGACCGCATAACCCATGATCATCGCCGGAGCCGCCGCATCCATCACGCGGATGACCGGAAGACCGCGCCGCCGGACATACCAGAAGACCACCGCAAATGCCACAATCAATCCTCCGTAAATCGCCAGGCCGGCTCCGGAAAACAATTGACCTAAGGGGTCGCGGATAAAATTTGAAAATGCGTTGGGTCCCTCGAAGAGGGCAAATACCTTGGCCCCGATGATGCCACTGATGGCCGCAGTGATCGCAATATCGCCCACCATATCGTGGGGATAGATTTTAATGCTCTTCTTTTCCGGCTTAGGCAAAGCGTGACGGTTGATGTCCCAATAGCGGTAAGCGGCGAAGACGATCCCGATCAGAATCCCGGCTCCCCAGTTGCCCTGGCCGGAAAATATGATTGATGCCACATCGCCTTCGACCTCCCGGAAGTGCTGGAAGAGGAAAACCAGCTTATAGCCCAGGATAAAACCCAGGACCCCATTCCAGGCAATATCGGTTGTCCGGGGCTTTTCGCCCAGGATGATTTCACGTGTTTGGAACGTCAGAATCCCGGCTTTTTCCATGCGGGTGAATTCCAGGTAAAGGACATATCCTGCCGCCAGGAAAGCCAATGCCAGAAAAAAGCCAAACGTGTTGATGACCGATAGAAAGTTATCCGGTTCGGTACCGAATAGATCATGGAAAAAGTAAGATAGGTTCGGATACATAAGCCAAATTCCTGTCAAAAATACACATTGGTGTCGTATTTGACCGTTAATTCCTGTACATCAAACACGCCTGGAAAAGGCTTTTGCCGGCACA
>JAGQXC010000486.1 GCA_020436785.1 Saprospiraceae bacterium
CACTTACTATGGTAAAAATCAGGTTGAAGTACGTAATGAAATCGATGACGACAAGTATGAATTTGAAGACTTTTGGATCCCCTATATCCGTCAACATTTTAAAGAATGGAATTTCGGCCAGAATGCTTTCCCATTTGATGATCAGGAAATAAACAACGACAGAACGTTATTAACTGAGATGAAAATCAATTTAAACAATCGAAATGGGGCTTTCCGGGCACTTGAAGCGGCGATGTCTACTGCCGAAAAGCTCATTCAACTGATCAATAAAAAGACAAAATATGATCCACCTCTTGCGCAACATCCGTCGACAACAGATTGATACCGGCCGGGTGCGAAAATACCTGTTTTACGCATTGGGTGAAATCATTCTGGTGGTGATCGGCATCCTCATTGCCCTGGAGGTCAATAATCGCAACGATGCTCATCAAACACGGGCAAAAGAATTGGTCTATCTGCAAAAGCTTAAAGCCGATTTAGAGAACAGCAACCAGAAGATGGATCAATTTATTCTGAAACAAAAACAATATGTTACTGCTGCACAGGAAATCATCGATCATATTGAAGGAAAGCCTATCCTGGATTGGCAAGTCTTCAATGAGCAGTGCATCAGCATATACGACTGGCGACGATTCTATCTGGATAATTATACGTTTCAGGACCTTATTTATTCCGGCAATCTCAATCTGATCAGCAACGACACCATCAAGACCTTACTCCTGCAGCTGGATGGGCTTTACCAGCAATACAAAGCCAAGGAAGAGCATTTCCGCTTCGATTCGGAAACCATCATCTTTACACCTTCGTACAACCTGCTTGACCTTCACCCTACGTTTAAAAAGCACATTGGCCAGGATGTGGTGTTATCGGAAGATATGTACCGGGATTATTTTCGTGATAAACGCACAAAAAACGGATTCCTGATGGCCATCATTGAATTCTCTACGATGAATGGCATGTTGAATCAAATGAAGACGTTAACGGAAACGATGTTGGGTTGCATCGACCGGGAACTGGCAAGATAAGGTTACCATCTACCCGGAACTAAGACTAAGTGTGTTGGCAACATTTCCGGTTATCTGTGTACCTGAAAAATAAAGGATTTCACTCTTTAGCAACGTGTTTAAAGCAACAGGCATGGCGAACACCTTATTTGCTGCCGCTGCGGTCCAACTGATCGTACCATTGGTTGCCTGGATGATCTGGCCGGACCTTTCCTGGGGAAATGCCGGAATGGCCGGCGTCCTGGTGCTTAATGCATTCTTTGCCGTTCTGTTCCTGGTCTCAGGCATGCTCTTCCGGCAATCACAGGAAGCTTGACCTGGCAACCCAGCATGTTCGCAAACCAGCACCATGTCCGGATCATTTCAACAAGACCAATTTGCGAATGGCTTTTCCCCTGTCCATGGCCAAATCCAGCAGATAGGTGCCGGGCGGGATTTCCGGACCGGCTTGCCAAACCAACCGCTGTAAAACCGGATCCCTGCTGACCGGAAAACAAGTTGGCAACTTCCTGGCCTGCCAGATTTAATAAACGAATCAGAACTGTTTGGGGTTGAAGCAATTGATAATCGACGGTCAATGCATCCTGAAATGGATTGGGGTAGGATACCAAACCGCTCACACCGGTTACCTGCTGACGTGAAGACGCCGGAAAATATTTTGCAATCAGGTAATCGATCAGATTCACCATACGTTGGCCAACATTCTATGCAAAAATTTAACAAACGGGGAAATGCAGCCACTCACCTTCAGTGATCTTGAAGTTCTAAGAAGGTAACGACCTGCGCGCTTCACGATCCGGATCGTTTTGTACACTGCAGACATCATCCAGAATCATGGTTTCACCCATGTCGGGCGTGTACCTTGGCCAATCGGGCAATCCACCGCCATTGGGGCTACCCGTCTTCATGAATTGAACCAGGGCATCGGCCATCTTCGCTGACAACTTCCTTGGACGCGATCCGCCGCCCGTGTGGGATATTTGGACGTCGGTATTGTAATACCAAAAGGAAATGTCCATGGTATGAAAGGCACGCAACCGACCGTCAAAGACCGGGGGATTCCAGCCAAACCAGGCCAGATACGTCGCCGCCGATTGCTGGGCTTTGGCATTGATGGCTTCAATGGTACGAGAACGGTTGCTGATGGCCATGGACAGGATTTCGATGGGTTTTTTATTAGGGAAACTGCTGGCGTAGGCATCAATCACTTTCGGCGCGGCATCACCGAGGGAAACCCCAAACCCTCTGGTGATCCGGGCCTGCTCCTTGGATTCTTCGAGGGTAATGTCCTCCAGTGATGAATCGAAGGCGCTGGGTGACCGCTCGAAAAACGTGCTGCAAAATATCATTGGGACTTCAGCGGATAATCCACCGGCAAAGTAGGGTCCTTTGGGTAGATGGACACCGTCCGCTACCGGTCCAAATCCCCGGCGTAATCCCGACGATGTAATCTGCTCCTGCCATTTCATTCTGGCCTGGTTGGCAATGGCGTAATAGTCCTTCCAAGGCATCTCCTGCAGTTTATCTACTTGAGAAGGCCGCAATCCGGCTTCGGACAGGATGGCCGCTCCTAATGCCTCGCTATCCTCCTGATCCATGCCTTCGGTCATGGTTCCACTTAAGGCAACCGCCTTATGAAACAACCCTTTGGCAGATGGCATCGAAGCCAGGGTGCAGACCTTGGCTCCTCCTCCGGACTGACCCATAATGGTGATGTTGTCCGGATCGCCGCCGAACTGGGTGATGTTGTCCCGAATCCACTCAAGTGCCGCCACGATGTCCAACATACCAACATTGCCAGAGGCAGCGTATTGCTCTCCACCGATGCCAGCGAAATTGGCAAATCCCAATGGACCCAACCGGTGATTCAAGGAGCAGAAGACCAGGTCCCCGCGCCGGCTGAGATTTTCACCGTGGTATTCCGGATGTTCAATGGAATTTCCACTGGTAAACCCGCCGCCATGGATCCACACCATTACCGGTCGCCGAACCTGATCACCATAGCCAGGTGTCCAAATATTGATGCCAAGACAAGCCTCGCTTACATCGTCGTAATGCCAGTTGTCTGTGAATGCCAGGTAACGGTTGGCATAAAAACCATCCAGGAGCTGAGGAGCTGCATTTGGCCAGTAAACGGCCGGATAGACGGTAGTCCATGGCTCCGGTTTCTGAGGAGGCATAAAACGGTTCTTACCCGATGTATCTGCACCGTACGGGATGCCCAGGAAATTGTAAATGCCCTTATGGATAAATCCCCTCACCTTTCCATATGCCGTATCGGCTACCGCAATATGATCGCCGATGTAAAGGATTTGCCCGTCTTCATCGTCTTTGATTTCCGGATTACTTGAAGAGGCACACGATGATAATAAATATGGGGAGGCCAGCCCCAGGCCGATCGTTCCAGCGCCCACTTGTTGGAAAAAATTACGCCGGTTGGTTTTCATTGGTATCTGAATTTAGAGGTTGAATTGATGGTAGGATTGTGTGCAAATCACAATCCCAATTGGGAAAACGGTATTCTCCGATTTTCGCCTTTTTATAGTTCGTGAATTCCGGTAAGAAATACAAATGGAAAGCCTGTTTTTTTTGCAGCGGTAATCCATGATATTAAAATAACGCAAAATCCAATGTTGAAATAGCATCACTGGCAGATGCCAATTTCCTGTGACGATTCAGACTGCTTGCAATCGCTGATAACCAGTTATTCATATACCTCTATTCGCAAAAGCTCCTTACCATTGAAAATGAGGAAACCGCTTTCCAATTAAAATAGCCCTGTTATGAAATGCTTTGATGTCGCTCTAATGCTCATAGCTGCATTGCGACCGGTAGGATGGTCTCAAAATCCCAATACCGGCGCTATGGACGTATTATCAAATTATCAGTTTATGATATAACCGGGCAGGGATCACCCGGTGCTGGATGAGGAATGCTGGATTGACCAGCCGATTCGTTTTTTCCATAGGCACCTGAGGTATACGGTTCTGTTTAAGGGTCAGCCTGTATTTTTCTTCGCGAAAATCCCGATGGGGCAGATCCAAAGTTCTGCTAATTTCACCACAAAAAAAACATGATGTCAATCTCTGATGAATACATGCAGGAAATGGTTGCCTCTATGCAAGCGTATACGGCGGTCGTGCTCAGGAAAGGTCCGGCATATCGGATGCCTGACCAATATCCGGTCGTTTGGGAACATGCAAGGCGCAATCTTCAATTACGTGATTCCGGTCAACTGGTTCTGGTGTTCCCGATCAACGATGGCACTGAAACTGCAGGTATTGGAATATTTAATGTGGATGTCGAACAAACACGATTGCTAATGGATG
>JAGQXC010000487.1 GCA_020436785.1 Saprospiraceae bacterium
CAGACAACTTTATCTACATCATACTCCTGGTAGCCCTGGCATTTTTGGCACTGATGCTAGGAAGAGTCATTATCAATACCCGCGGTATTCTGGAGGCCGAAGCCAGCGGACAGATGCCGGTCAAACCTTCCTTTTGGAGTATGTTTACCAGCCGTGGGGTGGTTGGGTTTGCCATTTTTGCCCTCATCGTTTTAGGTAGTTACACGACGGTCAAGAATGGTGTGGCACTGGGACGACAGCAAAATTACGCTCCGGAGCAGCCCATCAATTTCTCGCATGCGACACATGCCGGCGTCAATCTTATCGACTGTCAATATTGCCACGATGGGGCTCGCCGTTCCAAACATTCCATCATTCCGGCGACCAATACCTGTATGAATTGCCACAAAGCCATCAAGTATGGCAGCACCTACGGGACGGCAGAATTAACCAAGATTTTTGTGGCTGCCGGATTCAACCCCAATACCGACACCTACATTGATCAATACGAAACACTGAGTGAAGATGACATCGCCGCAATCTATAAGAAATGGATCGGCGATCAGTATATGAGTCAGGCCGGTACGGCATCACTGGACATGGAAGGTACCCGTACCGTAGAAGATCAATGGAACAACATCGTTGAGTCCCTGACCAGCGAAACCAAGGAAAAATTGCAAGGCCCGATTGAATGGATTCGTATCCATAACCTGCCCGATCATGTTTACTTCAGCCATGCCCAGCATGTGACCGTAGGTAAACTGGAATGCCAGCAATGTCATGGTAAAGTGGAAGAAATGGAGACGGTCAGGCAGTATTCGACGCTCTCGATGGGGTGGTGCGTTAACTGCCACCGTCAAACGGAGGTATCCAGTTTTGGCGACAATAACTATTACCTGGAATCCTATAAAAAATACCATGATGAAATGGAAGCCGGTACCCGGAATGGTGTGACCGTGCAGGATATCGGTGGATTGGAATGCCAGAAATGCCACTATTAATCATTTGAAATCAGATTCTGTAAGCAGCGTATAAATTGCTCTATGAAAGACAATAAAGTAGCCATCTGGATCGGAGAGAAAGATCTCAACCATGATCCCAAGTTTATGGAGGAAGCCGGCAATGAATTTGTCCGTATGCCTCTGGAGAAGATGGTAGAAAGATCGGCTTTGGAGAACGCAGGTTCTTCCCGTCGTGATTTTCTGAAATATCTTGGTTTTGGGTTGGGCGCCGCCACGGTTGCGGCCTCCTGTGAAATACCTGTGCGCAAAGCCCTGCCTTATGTGGTAAAACCGGATGCCATCGTACCCGGTATAGCCAATTATTATGCTTCTTCCTTTGTAAAAGGTGGGGATTATTGTTCTGTACTGGTCAAAACCCGCGAGGGTCGTCCGATCAAGATTGAAGGCAACGACATGTCACCGGTGACGAAGGGTGGTACTTCCGCCCGGGCCCAGGCCAGCGTTTTGGAGCTATACGACGTCAACCGGATAAAGGGTCCTGGTCGCATCGCTGACGGTATGGTCAATGAGGGATCCTGGACAGCGCTGGATAAAGAAGTCCTGGGCGCTCTGCGGCCAAATTCCAACGTGCGCATTCTGACCAATACCATTCTCAGCCCGGCTTTGCACGCAGCCATCGGTGAATTTACCGGTGCCTACCCGAATACCAAGCTGGTGCAATACGATCCGGTATCCAGTGCAGCCTTGCTGATTGCCAACGAACAGCAGTTCGGGCTTAAAAATGCACCCGATTACCATTTTGATAAAGCTCAGGTCGTCGTCGGATTTGAAGCTGATTTTCTGGGAACCTGGATCTCTCCGATTGAATACGCTAAAGATTACATCCAAAACCGGAAAATACACCATGAAGAGCACCCGGCCATGTCGCGTCACTACCACGTGGAGGCGCACATGTCACTGACCGGTTCCAATGCAGACAACCGTATATTGGTAAAGCCTAGTGAGCAAGGCGCCGCCATTGCCACGTTGTACAACGAAGTAGCCGCACAGACGGGAGGAAGCCGGGTAAATGTACCGGCCGGCTTGAATGAAAAGGCTGCCAGTGCGCTTAAAGCCGCCGCCAGGGACCTGGTGGCTCATCAAGGTGCTTCGCTGGTAGTTTCCGGTTCCAATTTGGTTGCCGAGCAATTATTGATCAATCAAATCAACTTGTTACTGGGTAATTACGGGAATACCATCACGTTCGCCCATGCATCCAAACAACGACAGGGAGATGAGCGCGATGTTGCCCGGTTAATCCAGGAAATGCAGGGCGGCCAGGTAGATGTCTTGATCGTTTTAGGAGCCAACCCCGCCTTTGACCTGCCACAGGCAGCTGACTTTGTCGCTGCGCTTGCACAGGTGCCTTTGCGCATTTCGATGAATTCCCATGTCGATGAAACGACTGAACAATGTCAATGGTCAGCTCCTGACCATCACATCCTTGAATCGTGGGGCGATGCGGAACCCAAGATTGGGCACTACAGCCTCATGCAGCCGACCATTAATCCTCTATTCGATACCCGTCAAGCCGGATTGTCATTCCTGACCTGGGCGAAAAGTGATAAACTTCCGGCCAGTGATCAACCCTACCATGATTACATTCAGCAGTTGTGGCAGGAAAAAATGTTTCCACAGCAATCAGAATATTCGGTCTTCCAGGCCTTCTGGGATCACACCTTACACAATGGGGTATTCAGCGTCCCCGGCAATACCGAACCTGCCTACAATGCGGTAGAAGTGAGTGGATTACAGGTTAGGAAACCGGGCGGGGAAGGCATGGAATTATCGCTTTTTGAAACCGTCAATCTCGGTGCCGGTCAATATTCCAATAATCCCTGGTTGCAGGAAATGCCCGATCCGGTCAGTCGCTGTGTGTGGGGAAATCACCTTGCCGTACCGGTTACTTACGATGGCTGGAAAACCATCGATGGTTTTGCCGGATTAAAAGATGGCGATGAAGTAAGTCTTAAAGCCGGAGAAGCCGACCTTACCGTACCTGTCATTCAGCAATTCGGCCAAATGGAAAATACCTTTGGCATTGCTCTGGGTTATGGCCGCACTGCCGCCGGACGTTGTGGTAATGGCATCGGAGTGAATGTCCAATCATTGGTTCAGGTTGATAACGGACTGTTCCAATATTACCGTTCTGGCATCGAAGTAAGCGGGAAGGCAGGTCGTGAAGAGCATTTTGCGTGTGTACAATACCACCACACCATGGGTGTGAAATCCATTGATAAAAACGGAGACCTGATCAATGCCGATGAAGCGGCCCTGGCTTCCGTTTCCATACCGTTCTTCAAAAAGACCCGCAGAGGGTTCCAGGGTGCTTTGACCGAGCGTTCGATTATCCATGGCACCCACGTATCCGAACTGGAATCATTTCTGGAGGAATTGCATGAGCAGCGGGAGGAGTTCCAGCATCTGAATGCCCAGACGCTCTATCCCGATTACTCAGACCAATACGGAAGAGGGCACCATTGGGGCATGCACATTGATCTGAATGCTTGCATCGGATGCGGAGCGTGTGCGGTTGCCTGTATGTCCGAAAACAATGTCCCGGTAGTCGGTAAGCGCAATGTGGCCCGTCATCAGGAAATGACCTGGCTGCGTATTGACCGGTATTTCTATGGGGATTTCGAAAATCCCAAAACGGTTTACCAGCCGATGATGTGTCAGCATTGTGATAACGCGCCTTGTGAAAACGTTTGTCCCGTGGATGCGACCAACCACAGTTCCGAGGGCTTGAATCAAATGATCTATAACCGCTGTGTAGGAACCCGTTATTGCGCCAACAACTGCCCCTACAAGGTGCGCCGCCTGAACTGGGCCGATTATACCACGGCCGATTTGTGGCCGATCAATGAGCATAAGATCAACGAAGAACAAGTACAATTCTACGCCGATGACCTCACCCGAATGGTACTCAATCCGGACGTTACAGTTCGGAGTCGCGGGGTGATGGAAAAATGCTCGTTCTGTGTTCAGCGTATTCAGGAAGGTAAACTCAATGCGAAAGAAGCGGGACGTCGCTTGCTTGATCGCGATGTTCGTACAGCCTGCCAAACGGCTTGTCCGACCGGCGCGATTACATTTGGGGATCAGAACAATCCGGAAGGAGAACTAACCGGCAAGTTCAAGTCACCTTTGAATTACATCGTACTGGAAGAAACCAACGTTAGGTCCAGTGTAAATTATACCGTGAAAGTGAACAATGCCAATGAGGCACTGGAAGCCTGATAACAACGAAAATTCAAACGAATTAATTAAGTCATAATGAGTCATACTCCTGTTTCACCAATCCGAGCTCCATTAGTAAATGGTCATAAGACGTACCATCAGATCACGGAGGATCTTTCTTCGCCTACGGAGAAAAAGCCGAATACCATGTGGTGGATCGCCTTTGCCGTGTCAGTCACTTTTCTGACTATTGGGGTAATATGCATCATTTTGACCATCTGGGATGGTGTCACCGAATGGAACTTGAACCGGACCATCGGGTGGGGCTGGGACATTACCAACTTCGTTTGGTGGATTGGTATTGGTCATGCGGGAACCCTGATTTCCGCGATCTTACTGCTGTTCCGTCAAAAATGGCGGACCGGTGTTAACCGTGCAGCAGAAGCTATGACCATTTTTGCGGTTATGTGTGCCGCACTATTCCCGGCCATCCACGTTGGGAGGATCTGGGTTGTCTTCTTTTTCTTCCCTTATCCCAACAGCCGAGGACCGGTTTGGCCCAATTTCAATTCCCCATTGCTGTGGGACTTGTTCGCCATCAGCACCTACTTTACGGTTTCATTGCTTTTCTGGTATACCGGCTTGGTTCCGGACTTCGCAACCTTGCGGGATCGTTCGAAAGGTATCCGTCGGAAACTGTATAATCTCGTATCCTTTGGTTGGACCGGATCGGCAAAGCACTGGCAACGTCATGAATCCTTGTCACTGGTGTTGGCAGGACTGGCAACCCCGCTGGTCCTTTCTGTCCACACCATTGTAAGTTTCGACTTTGCCACGTCAGTGATACCGGGATGGCATACGACCATTTTCCCACCATACTTTGTGGCTGGGGCCATCTTTTCCGGTTTTGCCATGGTGCAAACCTTGATGGTGATTACCCGGAAGGTGCTGAATCTTAAGGAGTACATAACCCTGGAGCACATCGAATCGATGAATAAGGTGATTCTGCTTACCGGTACCATTGTGGGCGTAGCCTATTTGACTGAACTTTTCATTTCCTGGTATTCCGGCTACATCTATGAGCAATTTGCCTTCTTTAACCGCGCATTAGGACCGTACTGGTGGTCCTATTTCGGGATGATGCTGTGCAATGTGGTATCGCCTCAGTTGTTCTGGTCTAAGAAAATTCGCCGCAGTGTTTGGTGGACATTCTTTATGTCCATTTTCGTAAACATCGGGATGTGGTTCGAGCGGTTTGTCATCATTGCGACGACGCTGGCTCGTGACTACCTGCCCTCTTCCTGGAGTTATTATAAACCTACGATGGTAGAGATTGGAATCTTCCTGGGCACCCTGGGCATTTTCTTTACCCTCTACCTGATCTTTACGAGGGTGGCTCCAGTCGTTGCAGTGGCCGAGATCAAGCATATTTTGAAAACGGCTGGGGACCAGTATGTGGGCAAAGATGCAACGCATCATCATTCGGCAGAAATCGCACATAAATCCTAATCATCAATCGCTGAGCAAATGGCAAATCAAAAAGAAGTTTTATTCGGATTGTATTCAGATGAGGAGGTCTTGTTAAAGGCTATCCACAAAGCCAAAGCAGCCCATCTGGATATCATGGACGTCTTCACTCCATTTCCGGTTCATGGTTTGGATGAAGCTTTGGATCTGAAGGAATCCCGGCTGCATATTGTCGGCTTTATCTTTGGACTGCTGGGAGCCTTGACTGCTTTCCTGGGGATGACCTGGATCTTTGTGGACGACTGGCCGATCATTATTGGAGGAAAACCTTATTGGTCGGTGCCCGCATTTATTCCGATCACCTTTGAACTCACCGTATTGTTCGCATCCATCGGGATGGTGGTTGTTTTTTATGTGATCGGCGGATTAGGCCCTGGGGTCACCAATCCTACCCTGGACGACCGCATCACCGATGATAAATTTTGCATTGCTTTCGATCAGCACGGTTTGAGTGAGAAAGATGTCGATAAGGTTAAGGCATTTTTGAAAGACAGTGGTGCCGAAGAAATACATACGAAAACCATCTAAGCAACAAGATATTATGCAATCAATAAAATATGGCGTTTTTGTCCTTGGGTTGATGTTCCTGGTCTACGCCTGTTCTCCGGCCAAAGGTAACCGTACCGGGCATGAATACATGCCGGATATGGTCCATTCGACTGCTTATGAGGCCAATGTCATGAACTATTATTACTTCAATACGTGGGGCAGCAAACAGGAATTGAAAGCTTTTGCATTGCCGCGTTTACCAGTCAAAGGCACCATTGCCCGAGGTTATGAAGGGGGTGGTGTTGAGCCTGGTAACATCAATATTCCGCTTAATGGCGCGGTGCCATTCTATTACGGACCAAGTGAAGAAGAACGGATCCGTGCCACCGCCGAGATCATTGATAATCCATATCCGATCACGGCAGCCGGCCTGGCCGAAGGCAAAAAATTGTACGACATCTATTGCGCCATTTGTCATGGCCCGAAAGGGGATGGCCTTGGCTACCTGGTCCGCGATGACGGTGGTAAGTACCCTGCTCAGCCGGCGATCTTTACGTCAGACGACTTTATTAATTCTTCCAACGGACGGTACTATTTTGCAATCATGTACGGAAAGAATGTGATGGGCTCGTACGACGATAAGTTGTCTTATGAAGAAAGGTGGCAAGTGATTCATTACATCCGATCGCTGCAAGCCGCCAAGACCGGAGCCAAATACTCCGAAGATGTAAATACGTTAAACGATGTTGATATTCCCGGTGCCGCATGGAAATCCGATAAGGAAATGATGCCTATGGAAGCAACCGGTATGGATGAATCGTCCATGGAAAGTCATTCACAGCACTAATTATTCGGAAAACAAGAGTATGAATACCTTCACTTTTGAACGAAGCCAGCGCATGTTTTTTGGAGTCTTGATGGGCATCGGACTTCTTTGCGCAATTATCTTATTTGCACAAAACGGTCCCCTGCATGCGCGATTTTGGTCGGATGTTTTGCACAACTCAGTCTTTTTTACCGGCATCGCGGTGATGGCCCTGTTCTTTCTTGGTGCGAGTGTCACGGCTATGGCCGGATGGTACACGGTTTTCAAGCGAGTATGGGAAGCCTTCAGTTTGTTTCTGTTGGTAGGAATTATCTTGATGGTTTTCCTAGCCCTAGGCAACTACCTGGGATTTCATCACTTATACCATTGGAATGATGCTGAATCCGTTGCCGACGATGTGTTGCTAAAAGGAAAATCCCACTTCCTCAATCGCGGATGGTATTTATTCGGTACCATCATCATCATGGGCGCATGGATTTATTTTGCCCGTAAGATCCGAACGCTTTCCATACAGGAAGACGAAAATCCGGGTCCTGATTTCCAACAACACCGCAAAATTCGGGTATGGGCTGCCGCCGTTCTGCCCTTGATTGGATTTTCCAGTGCAGCAACCATCTGGTTATGGGTTATGTCCGTCGATCCTCACTGGTATTCGACGTTGTTTGCCTGGTATTCTGCGGCCAGCTGGTTTGTTGCAATGGTCGCTTTGACAATTATGTTGATGGGATACTTGCAGTCCAAAGGTTACTTCCCCGATTTCAACCGGGATCATCTGCACGATTTGGGTAAGTTTCTTTTCGCTTTCAGCATTTTCTGGACCTACTTATGGTTTTCACAATTCATGCTGATCTGGTACGGCAACGTAGGTGAGGAAACGACCTATTTCTTGACGCGGCGTGAACAATACCCCGTCCTTTTCTATGGCAATCTGGTGGTGAACTTTGTTCTACCGTTCCTGGTTTTACTGCGTAACGATACCAAGCGGAAACTGGGTACGATGTTCTTTGTATCCGGGATTGTTTTCTTTGGTCATTGGATCGATTATTTCTTGATGATCAAACCAGGCGTTCTCCATACGACCATGGAACTCAGTGGTGCCGAAGGGCATGGATCCCATGCGTTGGGCGCTGGATTTGCATTACCCGGATTTTTGGAAATAGGTCTGATGCTGGGCTTTTTAGGGCTCTTCCTTTATGTAGTTTTCTGGCAATTAAGTAAAGCTTCTCTGATGCCTAAGAATGATCCTTATTTGGCTGAGAGCATCCATCACCATGTTTAATTTATTGAATTCGTAAAACTTTAATCGCGAAATATGTCGACTCCGCTGATCATCGTTCTCATATCCATCCTGGTCATGGTGCTGATCGTCCAGATCGCCCGGCTTACCGAACTATCGGGCATCCTGCGTGGAGATGAGGAAACGGAAGCCCGCAACAACCGCTCTCAGGCAATGTGGTTGCTCATTTTTATGGTTCTTTTCCTGGTCTTTTGTATTGGCACAGCCATTCATTATAAAGATTACATGTTGGGATTTGGCCCGCTCAAGTCCTCAAGCATTCATGGAGAAGAATTGGATAGCATCTTCTACATTACGCTGTTTTTCACCGGGATTGTATTTGTTGCAACCCAGGTAGCCTTATTCTGGTTCAGTTACCGCTATCGAGGCGAGAAGGGGCGTAAAGCCTTATTCCTGGCACACAACAATAAACTGGAGATTTGGTGGTCCGTCATTCCTGCACTCGTGATGTGCGGATTGGTGGCCAAGGGACTGGTCGCCTGGAACAAAGTGATGGCTGATGTGAACGAAGACGAGGATGCAATCGAAATTGAAGCGACCGGCATGCAATTTAACTGGATCCTGCGCTATCCGGGACCGGACGGTGCTTTGGGAACCCGCGATTACCATAAAATCACTGCTGCCAACCCATTGGGGCAGGATTATACAGATGAAAAAAACCTCGATGACTTTTTACCTGACGAACTAGTGCTGCCGGTCAATAAGAAAGTCAGGGTACGGATCATGGCACGGGATGTGCTGCACAATTTTTATTTGCCTCACTTCAGGGTAAAAATGGATGCCGTGCCCGGTATTCCTACCTATTTTGTTTTTACCCCCAAGGAAACCACCCAGGAATTCCGTGATCGCTTGCGTGCCAGTGGAAAATACGAATTCCTTTACGACGATACGGATCCGTCACTCGGACCTTACTGGAAGAATGTGAACTTTGAACTTGCCTGCGCGGAATTATGTGGGAAAGGCCACTTTTCGATGCGTAAAACCGTACGAATTGTGTCCGATGCCGAATACCAGGCCTGGCTGAGCAACCAAAAGTCCTATTACCTCAACAGCATCCGGAATTCTGATGAAGATCCTTACAAAGGGCAACTGTTGAATGTTGACGTGGAAAGTCGCAAGGCTGAATTCATGAATGCCTTCAGCAAGGCGGATACCGCCTCTTCAGCTGCCGACCGGATCGTCCAATTGAAATATGTGCAGTTCGAAACGGGGTCCGCGACCCTCACTGCCTTGTCCAGATATGAGTTAGGAAACTTGATCGATGTGCTGAATGATCATCCGGATCTGCGTATCGAACTGGCCGGACATACCGATAGCACGGGCGATGCAACCGCCAATCAGGAATTGTCCCAACAACGTGCTGAAGCCGTGCTGAATTACCTGACTGATCATGGTATCAATGGTGACCGGCTACGTGCGGTGGGATATGGACAGAACCGGCCGATTGATACCAATGAGACGGAAGAAGGAAGACAAAATAATCGCAGAACCGAATTCCAAATTTTAAATTAACAGTAAAATCAAGCATATGGCTGAGGTTATAAAGTATGAGCCTGAAGTATTGATCGAACAGCAAGGATTCGATGATCATTTTCATGAACACCATCATGGAGATAAATATCAATCCAATTTCATTACAACCTATGTGTTCAGTCAGGATCATAAAATAATCGCCCGGCAGTTCCTTATTACGGGAATGTTTTGGGCGATCGTGGGAGCAGCGATGTCTGTGATCTTCCGGTTGCAACTTGGTTTTCCGGAAGAAAGTATGACCTGGCTCAAACCTATATTAGGCCAGTGGATCACCGTTGGTGATGATGGGGTAGGGCATCTTTCCCAGGAATTCTACTATGCCCTGGTGACCATGCATGGAACCATTATTGTTTTCTTTGTGCTTACTGCAGGCTTAAGTGGAACATTTTCTAATTTGTTGATCCCCTTGCAGATCGGCGCACGGGATATGGCCTCTCCATTCCTGAACATGTTGTCGTACTGGTTTTTCTTTTTAGCCAGTGTGGTCATGTTCCTCTCATTGTTTGTCAGTACCGGACCATTTGCCGGGGGCTGGACGGCCTATCCGCCGCTATCGGCATTACCCCAGGCTTCATCCGGTTCGGGGACAGGTATGACTCTTTGGCTGGTAAGTTTGGTCTTCTTCGTGGTTTCGGTTTTGTTGGGGGGCATTAACTACATCACAACCGTATTGAATCTCCGCACCAAAGGGATGAGTATGTGGCGCATGCCACTGACCATTTGGGCATTTTTGATAACAGCCATCATCGGTCTGCTGTCCTTCCCGGTCCTCGTTTCCGGGTTTCTGTTGCTGATGTTTGACCGGACTTTAGGTACCAGTTTTTACCTGAGCGATATTTACATTGCCGGCCATGCTTTGGATTTTTCAGGGGGTAGCCCCATCCTATACCAGCACATGTTCTGGTTCCTGGGCCACCCGGAAGTATACATCATCATTTTGCCTGCGATGGGAATCGTATCGGAAGTCATGTCAGTACATGCACGCAAGCCGATCTTCGGTTACCGGGCAATGGTCTTGTCGATCCTGGCCATTGCATTCCTTTCTTTCATCGTTTGGGCACACCACATGTTTATGGCAGGTGTCAATCCATTTATTTCCAATTTCTTCGTGCTTTTCACCCTGATCATTGCAGTTCCATCCGCAGTGAAAGTATTTAACTGGATTGCTACTTTATTCGGGGGTAATCTCCGCTTGAACACACCGATGCTCTATGCCATTGGTTTCGTTTCGATGTTTATTTCCGGTGGTTTGACGGGTATTTATCTCGGTAACTCAGCCATCGATATCCAGATGCACGATACCTATTTTGTGGTTGCTCACTTCCACATTGTTATGGGTGTTGCGGCGTTCTTCGGAATGTTTGCTGGCATCTACCACTGGTTTCCCAAGATGTTTGGACGATTTATGAACGAGACGCTGGGGAAAGTGCATTTCTGGTTAACCATGATTGGTGCTTATGCAATCTTCTGGCCGATGCACTACCTGGGTATGGCCGGAGTGCCTCGGCGCTATTACAGCTTTGACCAATTCGATGCTTTCCGGCATTTTACGGAAATGAATAAATTTATAACCATTGCCGCCATCATCGTCTTCCTGGCACAATTGCTTTTCGTATTCAACTTTTTCTATTCCATCTGGTATGGCCGTAAAATGAAAAGCAAAAATCCCTGGGGCGCCAATACCCTGGAGTGGACCACTCCGATCAAGCCTGATCACGGTAACTGGCCGGGTAAAATACCGACCGTTCACCGCTGGGCATATGATTACGGAAAGGATGGAAATGAATTCATTCCTCAATATGTTCCATTAGCCGAGGGTGAAGAGGCTGGCGATCATTAACCGAAATCAGAAGAGAGAACGTTGAAACAAACAAATCAGCATAGTACGCCGGCAGTTGGTACACTTGAGGTGAAGACCTATTCGAAGGTCCAGGATTTAAAACTGCTTTTTAAATTCAGGTTGACGTTGATGGTCGTTTTTACCTCTGTCATCGGGTACCTCATTGCCTCCGGGGGGGACATTCACTGGGGAAGCCTTGGATTGTTATTGCTGGGAGGTTTTTCCATCACCGCAGCGTCAAATACGCTGAATGAAGTTCTCGAAAAGGATTACGATGCCTTGATGAAGCGCACCGCCAACCGGCCTCTTCCAGCCGGAAGGATGACGGTCTCTCAGGCTGTGATCATTGCTGGATTATTGGCTGCACTGGGCATTGTTGCTCTGGCGTTTTTTAATCCGCTCACCACGTTACTTGGTGCTTTGTCACTCGTGATTTATGCATTTTTATATACGCCGTTGAAGCGGATAACCTCGCTTTCGGTGATGGTCGGTGCTGTACCGGGAGCTTTGCCGGCATTGATTGGCTACGTTGCCTATACGGGTTCTATTGGCCCGGTCGCATTGATTTTGTTTACCATTCAATTTATCTGGCAGATGCCCCATTTCTGGTCAATTGGCTGGTTGGGCTTTGAAGATTACCAGGAAGCCGGCTATAAATTATTACCCAATATGGCAGCCGGCAAGACCCGGGAGATCAGTAAATATGCGTTCATTTATACGTTGTATTTATTGCCGGTCAGTGCCATTCCGGGATTTTTGGGATTATTGTCCTGGACCAGTTGCCTGGCCATAGGAGTGGCAAGCATGTATTTCATCTGGAAAGCTTATCAATTTTATCAACACAATGATAAAGCCAGTGCGAAGGGACTTTTGTATGCTTCCTTATTGTACCTGCCATTTTCATTTATTGTGGTCCTTATAGATTCTTTATAAAATGCAAACATTGAATTATCAGCAAGAATACACGCAAAGCAAGATCCATCCGCATAAATTGGCGCTATGGATCTCACTGGCCAGTATACTGATGATGTTCGCTGCGTTCACCAGTGCCTATATGGTCCGTAAGGGAGCAGGCAATTGGCTGGACTATGAAATACCTTCCATTTTTTACGTGAGTACGGCCGTCATGCTAATGAGTAGTGTGGCGATACAATATGCATATCTGTCCTATAAAAACGGCAGGGAAATCGCTTACAAAGTTTGCTTGATTTTAACCTTTTTGCTGGGCATTACCTTCGTCATCCTGCAATATCAGGGATGGACGGAGTTGTACGGACTGGGGATTGAAATTAATGGTAATCCTTCCGGGTCCTTTTTTTATGTGATCAGTGGTGTTCATGCTGCGCACGTACTGGGTGGATTGGCCATCCTGAGCGTTGCCATGATTCATGCCTTTGGATTGCCATTCACCTTTCTAAAAAATCGATTAACCCGACTCGAGTTGACAACAACATATTGGCATTTCGTTGATCTTCTCTGGGTCTATTTATTATTCTTTCTGTTAATACAATGATGATCATATGGCTGAGACGTTATCTAGCGAAATAGTAGATCAGGACAAAAATTTGTGGTCCGGGGGAAAACCACCCATGAAAGTCAGTTATGGCAAACTCATGATGTGGTACTTTCTGCTTTCCGATGCATTCACCTTCGCCGGCCTTTTGATCGGATACGGTGCGCTTCGGTTTAGTATGCCCAACTGGCCGGTTCCGGAAAAGGTATTTAACAAATTCCCTTTTGCGGATGCCGAATTACCCTTGATCTTCGTAACCTTTATGACCTTTGTCCTGCTGGCCAGTTCCTTTACCATGATGAGGGCAGTTCAGGAAGGCCATGAAGAAAATCGTAAAGGAGTCATCAAATGGATGATATTAACCATCCTGGGAGGCTTTACCTTTTTAGGTTGCCAGGCCTGGGAGTGGACTACCTTGATCGCCAAGGAGCATGCATCCATCCATACCAATCCATTCGGCCGGCTAACGGAAGATGGGATCTACCTGAATGCGGATGGTAGTGAAGGTGAAGCTTTTGAAGCGGGGCAAAGTTACCTCATCCACAACATTAAAAGTCACGAAGCGGCCCACGGGGAAAGCCATGAAGGAGGCCATGAGGCTTCGGTTGGTCATACCGAGCCGGGAGATTATCCGGATGCATTCATTGACCAGGAAGGTTACATTCATCGAAAGTTTAAAGTGACCTCCGGTGCGGACGCCGGTCAGATTCAATCGGAACCTTTTGGGCCGAAAGCATTTGGCGGGTTGTTCTTTTTTATAACCGGCTTCCATGGCTTTCACGTCTTTTCAGGCGTATTGTTTTTAACAATCATCCTGATTAATGTGATCAGCGGCATTTATGTAGCTCGTAAGAATGGCTACGAAATGGTTGAGAAAATTGGCCTTTACTGGCACTTCGTAGACCTGGTATGGGTCTTTGTTTTCCTTGTATATTATCTAATTTAACATCCATCCAAAATACATTATCGAATGGCACACGATCACGAAGCTGGCAAAAAATTGGCCTTAAAGACCATCCTGGTACTGGCTGCAATCACCGTCACCGAAGTATTGATTGCCTTGACCGCTAAAGGATATGTCATCAATGGATTTCACATGGCGGAGGCATTACTCGCGGTCATCATGATCGTCATGAGTGCTTACAAAGCTTATTTGATTGTCTTTGAATTCATGCATATGCGTCATGAAGTCAAAGGGTTGAGGTTAAGTGTACTATTGCCTATGTTGTTATTGGTCTGGGCGGTAATTGCATTTTTCTATGAAGGCAACGATTGGATGGAACGCAGGGATCAGATCATCAAGAAAAACGAGCAAAAGCCAGCCATCGAAAGCATTGAGCCGATTACCAATTGACCCGATCTTGCCCTTCTGGCAAGGATTTGCCATGCGCAGGCCATCCGGTGGCGGATATTGTCAGGAGCGCCAAATCCGGGTAAAGTACTCTAATCCAAAATACAATGCGTAAAATCATAACCGCCGCAGCGGTTGTTCTCATCCTCATTGTTCTACCGGTAGGAGCTTTCCTTTACCTCAGGAGTGGTTTCGAATTTCAGAAAAAGAACTTTTCGGAACTGCAAATGCTGGGCAGTATAACCTACGATTCATTGTTTCTTTGGGATCCGGCATTAAATGCAACCTGGCTGGCCGGAGATGTTCATTTGATCGCCTATTTTACGCCCGGTAACCGGATTGAGTTGGGCGAGACACTGTTGCAAATGCAGCAGCAATATGAACATGTCGGACATTTTCAAATCCTGGCCATTGCAAACACACCGGATGCCATGCCGGAACTCGCAACCTATCAAGTGGTAAGTGCTAACCCTAATTTCTCTTCCATCCGTTCCAGATATCCACAGTATTTCAGCCCGGAACTGTTGACTCTGGTGGATATGAAAGACGAAATCCGTAAAACGTATCAATGGAAGGATCCGGAGCAAATGAAGAAATTGGTGACTCACATTGCCTTGTTGCTCCCTAAAAATTAATGACCGATGAGCCTGCCGAATCTAGCCTTGGCTAAAAGACTGAACACCATTGCCTACATCGTGAGTGCGGTGGTATTACTGGTGGTGGCTATGATGCGTCAAATCAAACTGGATACCGCCGTTGACTTCTCCTTCCTGCCACCATTTCATGCGACCTTAAATGCCATCACGGCCGTTATCCTGATTGTGGCTTATCTGGCCATCAAACGTAAAAACATCGCTTTACACCGGCGGTTGATGATACTTGCTTTGACAACTTCATTGGTATTCCTGATCTCCTACGTATTGTACCACATCACCTCTGAAGAGACGCGGTTTTGTCAACCGGGCAATATTCGGTTGGTCTACTTTTTCTTTTTGATCACCCATATTTTGCTGGCAGCCGTTAGTTTTCCTTTGATTTTGTTCACATTCATCAGAGGATATACCGGGCAGTATGTCCGTCACCGTAAACTGGCCAGGTGGGTCTATCCCCTGTGGTTGTATGTCGCAATCACGGGACCGATTTGTTATGTGATGCTTAGGCCTTGCTATCCATAAACGCGTGTTTTATCTTTGCGGTATGAGAAAGCTAATCCTCTCTATCCTCGTATTATTTCTGATTTTGATCATCCTTCCGGAGGCCGTAGCACAATGTCCGATGTGCCGGATGAGCGTTGAGTCAAACCTACAACAAGGTGGTACTGCCGGTAAAGGATTGAACGCCGGCATCCTCTACATGCTGGCGATGCCCTATCTGCTCGTGGGAACCATTGGATACATCTGGTACCGCAACCGGATTAATAGCCAGAATGATTATCCCCCGGTAGGCCATGATCAATTGAATTGATCCGGCACCATATTTCCAATATCTGGCCAAGATTTAACAAATTAATGCTGCACCGGAACCGATGCAGCATTATTTGATGATTTACCTGGACAAACCGATGGTGATTACCGTAAAGGTATCTGGTAGCCGATATTTAGCCCCAATCCGTAATTGCGAACATGAACGTCAATGATCGGATCCCGGATAAAATCAGAGATCATTTGCTGATATTGCCCTTCCAAAACGACCTTGCCCTGGCCGGCAGGAATTTCAACGCCGGCGACACCAACCCCACTTACGCCCCAGCGGTTGTAATTGTTGTTGTTCAGATTAATTTTGGTCTCACTGATGTTAAAGTCAAAGATCAGGCTGGCTTTGGTTTCGAGACGGGCATTGGTGGCATAAGAAACCGCCGGACCGGCTGCCACGTAGAAGTTAACCGGACCTTGGTTAAAACGGTATTTCAGTAGTAAAGGTGCCTGGGCAAAGCCGATTTTGGTTATGGCTTTCAATTCCACATCAATGGGAATTTGCAATACATTCATATTCCATCCTTCCTTGAGGTGGAATCCTTTTTCCTGGTAAAAGATACCGGGTAAAAAAGACCAGTTGGCGTTAATAGGTAAATCATAATACACTCCGGATTCATATCCGGTATAGAATGCCTGCTCCGGGATCAAGGCATCCATTACCCCTTTCACCTGTATATTGGAAAATAATACGCCCGCCTTCACTCCCAGGGCTGGCTGAGCCTTAACAACATTTAATACTGCCATCAGGCTGATCATACCGAATACGAAGAAGTGCTTTTTCATAATTCAACTTTTTTCATGGTGAACAATTTGATGCTGCTCATTTTCCGGAAGAGCGGAGGGTAAATGTTAAATAGCGTTAAGCTGGATGTTAGGGATCTTTTAATGTTTCTGCATGGCTTTCCTCGCGACTATTTCGGACGAAACCTCCCTTTTCTGTGTATTTGGCACGAAAAATGTGGTTGAACTACTACCTCCACGCCAGCCAATCCAGGAAATAAGTTTTCAATTCGTTGTATGATGCATAGGTACACCAGTATGACTTGCGGTTTCTTTTTGTTGAGCAGTTTACTGTTCCAGGGATACCGTACCAGTAACTGGGCTGAGCCTGACTCATTTTCGGATCAATGGGAGCTGGCCACCTGGATGGACTCTTATCAGTCAACCATAGACCAGGCAAAACAATACCTGAAAGCCACTTATCCGAACTTGCAATGCATACCCAGGGAATGGGTTTGCGTTCAACTGGCAACCTCAAGTTGGTATACCTATACCCTGGAAACAAAAGAAAGCGGTGGCTGCATTCAAACCATTTATCTGATCGACTCGACCGGATTGACCGATCCTCAGGATTTGGAAATAACCCCTGAGAGGGATGACTTTACGACGGCTATCCAAACGGCGACCGACATTATGTTTACCCAAAATGCCGACCCAAGGATTCATTTCGTGCCTTTTGTCCGCAGGAATGAGGACAATACCATTTCAGTGTGGATGCTTCCCGGGCAGGACGATGGTGAAGACAGCCTGGCCTATTATGGTCCGGAATACCACTATGTATTAAATGCGGCCGGTAATCATATGGTTGACCAGGAAGTGATTAATCAGGACTTGGTTTGGGGGGTGCCGCTAAATCGTGGTCAGGAGATCTGGCTGAACTATCAGGATGAAGAAGAGGTGACTACCGGGGCTATGTATTTTGCCTGGCGGTACCGCAATCATTTTAAGCGGGTGTACATTGAAACGAAAAAACACATTACCGCCATTCAATACTATCCTGATGGAACGTATAATTTTTCTCAGATGACCAAGAAACATCGGGGAGATAAATACACCTGCTTTGACCCGACCCGTCGTGGTTGATAGCGAATTCGATAAGGAGATATAAGACCATAAAAAAAAGCCGGTTGCAATCAGCACCGGCTTTTCCTTATGGTATTGGTTTTACTTTTTACCCAAATTTCTTAACCAGCCAGATCACCAAACTTACGGTACCAAATAGCCAGCACAGATAGGAAAGGATCCACAGGATACCACCACCTGAGAATAAGGTAGCTGCTCCGAGGATGGACAAGAGCAAACCTGCTCCCCATCCGAAGATCCAAAACCACATCCACTTATTCACTGGATCCTGGAAGTCGATGCCAGCGTCGTATTTCTTTTTCATAATTTTTTGGACGAAGGCTAAGCGCTTCTCAAAACGGGCTTGCTTTCGCTCTGCACGCTTAAGGTCTTTGATCTCTGCTTTGGTTAAGGCTTTTGAAGTGGTCGAAGCGATTTCAATTTTAGAGGTCGCTTCTTTAGCCTTTTTTTCTCCGTGAGGCAAAGCCCACACCGAGTTGCTCAAAAGTGCCAATGTGAAGAAGCTTAGTAACAGTTTAAGTTTCATATGGCTTTGTTTAGTTGTGAAATAATAAATCGGTGCTTAAATATAGAAAGAAATTCCATAAGTGCTCTTTTTGACTCAAGATCATTTTTTATCCTTCCAACTTGGACTGGGTCGTTTTCCGGATCGCGAGAAACAAGCTAATCCAGCCTCCGATCATCAGCATTCCACCCAAAGGCGTGACAGCACCCAACCAACGGGCCTCCGTTAATGCCATGACGTAAAGTGAACCAGAAAAAAAAGCGGTTCCCAGCAGGAAAAGCAATGAAGCACGTTTGAGCCAGGCATCATTGAAATGGTATCCCAGGATGCCCGTAGCCAGAAGTGCAAAGGTGTGGATCACTTGATAATATTGAGCGGTGTTCCACCAATTCAGTTGATCCTGATTGAAATGATCTGATAAGGCATGTGCTCCAAAAGCACCCAGGATGACCGAAAGGGCTCCCAGTGCGCTACCCCATAACAAGGAAGATTTCATATGCAGCTATTTCAGCTGCCAATCTATGGGTTTTAAACCTTGTTTTGTCAGAATTTCATTGGTTTTTACAAAATGGCCGTTGCCCATAAACGCATTTCCAGCGAGGGGAGAGGGGTGAGCGGATTCAAGCACATAATGCTTCATTTCGTCGATCAGTTCGATCTTGCTTCGCGCAAATCGACCCCACAGCAAAAAGATCAGACCGGTTCGCTCATCCGATAGCTTCTGGATGACCGCATCGGTAAATTGCTGCCACCCAATCGTTTTATGTGATCCCGCCTGGCCGGCAGTCACCGTTAATATGGCGTTGAGCATAAACACGCCTTGTTCGGCCCAATAGGTCAGGTCACCATGGGCGGGTGGTACGAAACCCACGGAATTTTGTAACTCCTTATAAATATTTCGCAGGGAAGCCGGAATGGCAATCCCTTTCGGGACTGAAAACGACAATCCCATCGCCTGACCGGGGCCATGGTATGGATCCTGGCCGATAACCACTACCTTGACGGCATTAAAAGGCGTCGTATTAAAAGCATTGAAGATCAAAGAACCGGGTGGATAGACGACCACACCCTGTTTTTTTTGCTCCTGGAGAAATGATTTAATGCCCTGAAAATAGGGCTTGGAGAACTCGTCCGCCAGGGCCAGTTTCCAGGAATCTTCAATCTGTATATCATTCTCAGGCATGATCATCACCGGTCTTAATCTTTCGAATGGCTATCTTGTTTTCAAAATAGGGATTTTAAGCCAATTCGACCAATGTCAACGCCTCAGCCTAAACATCGTCTTCCCCGCCCGGGGTGGGAGCAAGTCATCCGGCAACAACTGGAGGGTGATTTGGCCACCGATGACCTGAACCGGACATTGTTTGCCACGGATGCCTCGGTCTACCGGGAAATACCCTTAGGAGTATGTTATCCCCGGCACGATAAAGATGTAGGTAGGCTGATGCGCATTGCACATGAACATATGCTGACGTTGATACCTCGTGCAGCTGGAACTTCTCTCGGTGGACAATGTGTCGGAGATGGCCTTGTCGTGGATGTCTCAAGGCATATGCATCATGTACTTTCACTGGATGTGAAGAATAAACAAGTCACGGTCCAACCAGGGGTGATCCGCGACGACCTGAACCGTTTCCTTGAGCCACACGGATTGTTTTTCAGTCCGAATACATCGACCTCCAATCGTTGCATGATAGGTGGAATGGTCGGCAACAACAGTTGCGGCTCCACTTCGATCGTTTATGGTTCCACCAGGGATCATGTACACCGGGTTACCGGTTATCTGAGCGATGGTTCGAAGGTCAGTTTCCAGCCCCAATCCGCGGACGAGCTGGCCGAAATCGCTCAACAGCAAACCCTCGCAGGGAAGATATACCGTCATCTGCTCGGAAAATTAGGCGATCCGGCAACTCAAAAGTCTGTCCGCCAATGGTATCCCAAACCATCCATTCGCCGTAGAAACAATGGTTATGCCATTGACACCATGTTGGAACAAAAGCCATTCCTGGCGGATGGAGCGCCATTCAACCTGGCATCAATGGTCTGTGGATCGGAGGGTACCCTCATGTTGGTGACGGAAATTACCCTGGACCTGGATGACCTGCCGCCACCCATTGGGGCAATGGTTTGTGTTCATTATACCGACTTGCTTGAAAGCATGGAATCGGTGGTTCCGATCATGAACCTGAGACCCTATTCCTGCGAGCTGATGGACAAGGCAATTCTGGATTGCACCAAAGGATCCCGGGCCCAGGAAAAAAACCGTTTTTTTCTGGAAGGCGACCCCGCCGCGGTGCTCATGGTTGAGTTTCGCGCGGATTCCATTAAATCTGCCGTTGAACTGGCCGAATCGTTGATTGCAACACTAAAAGTAGCAGGTTATGGCTATGCATTTCCGGTGGTGACCGGTAAGGACATCCAACGGGTGATGTCTCTGCGGCAGGCCGGACTGGGCGTTCTTAGCAACTTGCCTGGCCGGAAAAGAGCAGTAGCCTGTATTGAGGATACCGCTGTGGATATTGCGGATCTGAAGGATTACATCCGGGATTTCAGTGAATTGATGGCTTCCTTTCACCAACAATCCATTTATTATGCACATGCCGGTGACGGAGAGATCCACTTGCGGCCAATTCTCGATCTCAAAACAAACGGAGATGTTCAATTATTTCGTGCCATCAGCGCCGGTTCAGCCAAACTGGTTAAGAAATATCAGGGGTCATTAAGTGGTGAACATGGTATCGGAAGAGTCCGTGCGGAATTCCTTCCTGGCATGATTGGTCCGGATAATTATGCATTGCTTCAGGAGATAAAAGATACCTGGGACCCTGATCACCTGCTCAATCCCGGTAAAATCGTCCTGGCCCCACCAATGGACCAGTCCTTACGCTATGCGATTGACCAGGCAGAACCAAAAATAGACACGGTGTTTGATTTTCCGGACTATAATGGCATGTTGGGAGCAGCCGAACGATGCAATGGTTCCGGCGATTGCCGCAAATCGATGCAAGCAGGAGGGACGATGTGTCCCAGCTACCAGGCGACGCGGAATGAGATGCACACCACTAGAGCACGGGCCAATGCGCTCCGTGAATACATGACCCGGTCAGCGGGTGAGGCGCATCCGCTTGACCATCCGGAATTGGCAGAAGTGCTCGACTTATGTCTGAGTTGCAAAGGGTGTACCGGTGAATGTCCGTCCAATGTCGATATGGCTGCGCTGAAGTCAGAATTTCAACATCATTATTATCAAGCCCACCCTCGACCCCGGGGGCATTATTTCATTTTGCACAACGATCGCTTAGCCCGGATGGCTGGTCAATTTGCAGGAATAGCCAATTGGGCTACGGAAAATGCAGTGCTGGGCAGAATTTTGCGATGGGTGATGGATATTGCGCCGAAACGCTCCATCCCTCCGGTGTCCGGGCAAACCTGGTGGTCATGGTTCCAATCACATCTTTTCACAAACGGGTCACACCGGACCGTATACTTTCTTATTGATGAGTTTACCAATTATTTTGAGGCGGAGATCGGGATCCAGGCCATGCAGTTGACCGCTCAATTAGGGTATGAAGTCAAAGCATTACCTCCATTGTCCAGTGGCCGGGCAGCCATATCTAAAGGGTACCTGGATGTTGCTAAATCCTTAGCCAGGCAACAGGTAGAACGGTATCAACCTCTTCTAAATGATCAGGTTCTGCTGGTGGGACTGGAACCATCGGCCCTCCTCTCGTTCAGGGATGAATATCCCCGGTTATTGCGGGGTAAAGAACAATTGGCAGCAAAATCAATCGCTTCACGGGCATTGCTTTTCGAAGAATTTATTGTTCAAAGCTGGCATGCCGGAGAAATTTCTCCGGAGCAGTTCGACCGGGAAGTTCGACATTTGGTGGTTCATGGCCACTGCCATCAGAAAGCTTTGGTCGGGATTGAACCCACCGTGGAAGCACTGTCAATTGCGAAAGGCAACCACATCGAACTGATACCATCCGGATGTTGTGGCATGGCTGGGAGTTTCGGCTATGAGCCGGAACATTATCCGGTCAGCATGGCCGTCGGCGAAATGGTTTTATTTCCATCCGTGCGAAAAGTCTCCGGAGCTCAGATCATCGTGGCGTCCGGGACCAGTTGCAGGCATCAGATTCGCGATGGAACAGGAAGAAAAGCCCTGCATCCGGTGGAAGTATTGGCTTCCGCCTTCAAACATCAATGACCTGGCATTGGTCGACTGAATAAGCAACTTCGCACAATCAATTTGTAATTTTGACCTGCTTCCTGTTATCCTTGTAGTCCCGACATGACCGTATGGAACAATCATTACAAGGCGCCAATGAGATCCTCCAGCTCATTCTGTCTCAAGATCCTCGTGGGTTAACCTGGATTTATACCCATTATTACCAGGATCTGGTCCGGATTGCCTATCAGATCACCCGCGATGTGGATTTGGCTGAAGATGCCGTTCAGGAAAGTTTGATCTATTTCTGGGACCGGCGTGAAGCCATCCAGGTGAGTCAGTCGCTTTTTGGCTATTTACGCAGGATGTGTGTGCATCGGTCTTTGCGCAAAATGCAACAGGAAAACCGCCGTACGGAGTTGCCGGAATACAAACTCTCTGAAGAAGTAGATCATGATCCATTGGAATATGATGAACTTCAATCCACCATCCAGGAAGCCATCGCCGCTTTACCTGACCGCTGTGAAGAGGTGTTTCGCTATTCCCGGGAAGATCAGCTGACTTATGTTGAAATAGCCGATCGGATGGGGATTTCCGTTAAAACGGTTGAAAATCAAATGACTAAGGCCCTCCGCCTGCTCCGCGACAAACTGAGAGATCATTTGACAATCATTTTTTTATGAGTTCGATAGGGGGACTGACCTTGTTTATGTATCCTGTCTATGAAAGCTATGAATAGGGATTTATACATCTGGGCTAAGAAATACCATCTCGGCCAGCTGGACGGTAAAGAATATGAGGAATTGCTGGCGATGCTGGAAGAGCATCCCAAGTCGGCCGATGCCTTTTATTCCGCGTTGACCATCCTACGCGGTGAAGAATTGGAGGTGCCGCCGGTCGATACAGAGGCTGCTCTGCAAAGACATCTTGCCCGGGAACCGTCCAGATCCGCACGGAGAATTCAACTGATTTCCCAAAACTGGTGGAAAATTGCTGCTATGTTCGTCCCTTTATTAATCCTCATTTGGTTCCTGTGGCCTGCTACCGACAACCGGCCAGATCTGGTCAGCACCATGACGACGGATAGTTTACAGCAGGAAGTTTGGTTACCGGACAGCAGCAAGGTAGTTCTGGCACCTTTCAGTAAACTAACCTGGCAGGACGAATTCGATTCCAGGGAAGTTAATCTTACCGGAGAAGCCTTTTTTGCGGTCCGTAGGGATACCAATCACCCGTTCATCGTTCAGGCCGGAACTACCAGTGTCCGGGTCCTGGGTACGGAGTTTTCAGTTACCGACAGACCGGATCAGCAGACCAAGGTTGAGGTCCTGCAAGGGAAAGTGGCCGTATCCCGGATTAAATCAAGCAAACACATCATCCTCACTCCGCTGGAAAGCACCGTTTGGGATGATACGGACCAGAACTGGATAAAAAAGGAACTGATGGATGAGGGAGACTTGGCCTGGGCGACCAGGGTTTGGAGAATTGATCAAAAATCATTGTTTGACATTATTCCCGGACTTGAAAAAATGTACGGCATCCGGATTGGAGTTTCCGACGACGCATTGTTGCAGTGCCGGATCTCAATGACCCTGGATCATAAGTCCCAGGAAGAAATGTTGGCGATTCTGAAATTGGTTCTACGCATCGAAGTTCGGTATAATGACGACAAAATCATCCTGGATGGGCCGGGTTGTTAGCCTGACCATGATGGTCTGGTTGGCTGCCTATTCTTTCGGGCAGGACCTGATCATTGAACGAACTACGGTCGTTCGGGTCCAGGGATTATCCATCGAAGAGACGATCCGCCGTTTGGAAAGCCTGTATGGAATGCAATTTGCCTACAGCCCTGACCGTCTGCCTCTGGAACAAACCGTTCAATGGAGCTTTCAGGAAAAGCCGACATCTAACCAGATGAAGGACTTTTGGTCAAAGTACGGTATCCAGCAGCAACAGATCGACAACCTGTACATTTTGACGGTCGACCAACAATGGGTGGCAACGCCAAAACAAATGCCTGAACTACAACAAACCATCGAATTTCATCAACCTGAACCCAGAGAAACCTATCAAATGACTTCATTGGATAGAAGGCCCTTACCGGTATTTCTGTCTCTGAAAAATCCCAGAATCCAGGCGGAGCCACAGCAGATGAATGCCGTAAACATCCAGCCTGACAAATACCAGGTTACATTTATGCCAGGTCTTTCCAGTGCAGGTCCCAGGCCACAGACGACCGCCTATCACGTTTCCTTCAATATGCTGTGGGGTCAAACAGGATTAGTGGATGGATTGGAAGTCGGTGGATTGATCAATGAAGTGACGTGGGATGTGAAAGGATTTCAAATGGCCGGATTGATCAATCAGGTTGGTGAGACCATGGAAGGAGTTCAAGTGTCGGGAGGAATCAATGTAACCTATGGAGCCGTCTGGGGAGCTCAAATGGCATCGATCGCCAATGTTACAGGTGAGATGCATGGATTCCAGGTTGCCGGATTGGTCAATATTGCCAATGGCTCGGTGCATGGTGTTCAGTGTGCCGGTGGTGCAAACATCGCGAATGGGCCATCCAGTGAATACCAGTTGGCAGGGATGTTCAATTTGTCCCGGGGAGCTTCCAGATCCCAGTTCAGCGGGTTGTTTAATCGTTCAGGCAATGTAGATGGCTGGCAATTGGCCAGTTTTGGAAACCGGGCAGATACCGTTTACGGAAGTCAGGTGGGTTTGATAAACATTGCCGATTCGGTTTCCGGCGCATCGATTGGGCTTCTGAATTTTGTGACCCATGGACATAATCGCATGTCATTGGGGACTTCAGCCACTTTTCCGGTGGAATTTATTGGAAGTTTGGGCTCCCGGAAATTGCACAATTTATTCCAGATGGGTTGGCAACAGACCGCTGGAAATGATTTTTGGTCCCTGGGTTATGGCTTGGGTACGTTCCTGCCATTGAAATCCTGGGGAGGGATCAATCTGGATGCATTGGCCCATTGGATTATTGCCGGTAATCAGGCTAATGACAACGGCGTATTGTATACGGTTAAAGCCGATCTCGAAATCGCTTTGACTCCAAAAGTGGCCCTTTACGGTGGCCCCTCCTGGCGAATCTACGGACATCGGGATCCGGATTTGCCTGCCGAGGGACAGGAAGAATTTAAGCCCTGGACAGGGAATACCCATACCGTGAACCGTACCGGCTGGAACGTCTATCATTGGACCGGTTGGTCAGCCGGAATACGTTATGGTCTAAAATGAGTTTGATTCAATGAACTAAACCTTATAAAATGTACAAGCTATGAAAAAGACACTCAACACGGGGCTCTTGTTAATGACCCTGGCATTTAGTTCCTGCTTTATTGATTTCGGAAATACCGACATTTTTGGCTGCATCACTGCCCAGGGGGATTACATTGAAGAATCATTTAACCTGGAAGACTTTGCCCGCATTCAATTGAGTTTGCCGGCAGAGGTAATCCTTGAGCAGGGTGACGACCAATCGGTCGTCGTGGAAGGTTATGAAAGCGTGATTGACCACTTGAATACCAACATCCGTAATGGCGAATGGGATATCAAACTGGACCGTTGCTCCAGGAATATTAAAGACCTCGTCATCCACATTACCTTACCCCATCTTGATGCGGTCAAAGTGAGTGGATCCGGAAGCGTTTTCTCCACCAACACCTTCACCGGAAGTGGGATAGATATCGATATCAGCGGTTCCGGAAAAGTAGATATGGCCATTGACGTACTAAGCCTGGATGGTCGGATTTCCGGTAGTGGGGACCTGATCCTGGAAGGGAATGGTGAAAATGTGGATTATCGTATTTCCGGTAGCGGAAAATACCGGGGTTTCAACCTGAATTCTAAAAATACAACCATGGATATTTCCGGCTCCGGCGATGCCGAAGTATTGGTCAGTGATCTGCTGGAGGTTCGAATTAGTGGTTCGGGGGATGTCTTCTACAAAGGCAAACCTCAGCTGGATGTACGGGTTAGTGGTTCCGGCCGGGTTATTGATGCCAATTAATCCGGTTTTTCAACCTCCGTGGCTCCAGCCCATATTCCTTAACAACATCTTGTTTATCATCCTATTTATAAGAGGTACGCGCACAGTACCTCTTTTTTATTTTGAAAGAATTCCCAGAATCTATGATCAATCTGCAACCTTTGCCCGGGTTAATACGTCTCACCACTGATCCGTATACAAATCACTGGCATTTCCATCGCTAATTCATGCGTTGGTCGATTTAAATGGATCACGATCCTGATGGAACATACCTTTGGATCATCATTCAATCAACTAAACCAAACTAAATGAAATCACTAAACCTGACATTCATTTGTCTACTCCTTTCTACCTTTGTATTTGCCGGCAAGGAGGGCGTAATTCAAGGAAAGATTCTGGATCCCCAAGGAGCCGGCGTTCCATTCGCCAATGTACTGTTGCTTGCCGCGCAGGACAGTCAATTGGTCAAAGGAGAAGTATCTGATGAGGTCGGAAGCTACACGATACCCTCCATCCATGCCGGTGAATATTACATTCAGGTAAGTTACATCGGCTTTGAGACCTACAATTCGCAAACCTTTGCTCTGAGCGAAGGACAGGAAATTACATTCCCAACCATCAATTTGGCCGAAGCAGCCAATGAATTAACGGAAGTGGTGGTTAAAGCCACCAAACCATTGATTGAGGTAAAACCGGACAAGATGGTTTTTAACATTGAGGGCTCGATCAATGCCCAGGGGAACGATGCCATGGAACTATTAAGAAAATCCCCAGGTGTCGTTGTTGACAACAACGATAATATTCTCCTGCAGGGGAAGTCCGGGGTCAAGGTTTACATTGACGGCAAACCTTCTCCGCTAAGTTCCGATGACCTGGCTGCCATGCTTAAGACCATGCAGTCAACCGAAATTGAAGCCATCGAGATTATTACCAACCCTTCTTCGAAATACGATGCCGAAGGAAATGCCGGAATCATCAATATCAAACTCAAGAAGGATAAGAATATGGGAGCGAATGCCAACGTAGACCTGGGATATTCGATCGGCCAGTTTGCCAATTACAATGGTAAAGTCAGCGCTAATTTGCGCCAGAAAGACTTCAATTTATATGGTAGTTATGGATATTTTGAAGGGAAGCATTACAATTACATGAACCTTTACCGCGAACAGGTCGGAGGAGTCTTTGATCAACGTTCCAATCACCAGGGTACCAATACCAACCATAGTTTCCGGCTGGGAGGAGATTATTTTCTCAATAAAAAGAATACGATAGGATTCCTGGTCAATGGTAATTTGTCGGATTACCAGTTTAATGCCGATAGCCGGATGGCGATTTCACGCATTGGCAGCGGGACCATTGACAGCTTCCTGATTGCGAATAGTACCAACATCGGAGGAAGGCATAATGTCAACGCGAACCTGAATTACCGTTTCGATGGAGGTAATGGAAATACCCTGAACATTGACGCCGATTATGGGATGTACAATAACGATGGCAATGAACTGCAACCCAACTATTATTACGCCGGTGATGAGTCTTCCGTTCTGACACAGCGTACTTACCGGAATGTTACACCGACGACCATTGATATTTATACATTCAAGGTTGATTACGAGAAACCAATGTTGGGAGGCCAGTTCGGAGCCGGAATTAAAATGGCATTGGTAAAGACCGACAACACTTTTGATGTCTACAATGTCTACAACGGTGAAGATGAAATTCTCGATAAGAACCGTAGCAATAAATTCTTTTATTCGGAAAATGTCAACGCTTTGTATGCCAACTACAGCAAGAAATGGAATAAATGGAATGCCCAGGTTGGATTGCGCGCTGAACAGACCAACTCCGAAGGCGACCTACAGGCTTATAAGGAAGTCGATGATCAAAATGTGAAACGCCACTATATTGATCTGTTTCCATCGGGAGGCCTGACGTATCAGCTCAATGACATCAATAGCTTGCAATTGACGTACAGCCGGCGCATACAGCGCCCGAATTACCAGGATCTGAATCCGTTTTTGGGTTATCTCGATGAGTTAACCTATGAGAAAGGAAACCCATTCCTGAAACCCCAGTATGCACACAATGTCCAGCTGACACACACCTATAAATACCGGTTTAATACCTCTTTATCCTACAGTTATACATCAGATCTGATCACGCGTATCACAGATACTGCCGGGGTGGCTGCCAGCTTCATCACCTGGTTAAACCTTGCTGAACAGCACAATGTGAGTCTTACATTCAGCGCACCATTCCAGATTACCAAATGGTGGAGTTCATTCAGTAACCTCAGTGGTTATTATACTAAAAACATCGCCGATTACGGAGATGGTAAGTTGGTTAACCTGGCTGCCACAACCTTCAATATCTACGCTCAGGAAACCTTTACATTACCATACGATTTTAGGTTGGAAGTCTCCGGCTGGTATAATTCGCCATCCTTGTGGGGCGGGACTTTCCGTATGGATGGAATGGGTTCATTGGATATCGGTATCCAGAAGAAATTGCTTAACAACCGGGCTAATCTGAAAGTTAGCGTGAGCGATGTCCTCAAGACCAATAAATGGCATGGAGTCAGTCAATTTGGTGCCCTGTATATGAACATTAACGGAGGTTGGGATAGCCGCCGTTTAAAAGTGAACTTCTCCTATCAACTAGGGAACAACCAGGTTAAATCACGCAACCGGCGGACTGGCCTGGAAGATGAACAACAGCGTATCGGAGGAGAAAACTAATCCCTGATCTTCCTTCCCATAAAACAAATTGGAGGCGTCTTTTCCTTAGAAAGGACGCCTTTTTTAATCTTCAACCAAATGCTTTAATAATGAATGGCGCCTTTCCTGAAGCAAACGGCGTTCCGGGTCGGTGCCTGATAGAAGGATTGCCTGGTCCAAAAGCTGCAGGGAACGTTCTGGTTGGTCATCGGCATAGAGTGATGCAAGTAAACTGCAGTAATAGGGATTGTTGGTCAATCCGAGTTTCTCTGCTTCCATTCGCCCGGTAGCGTTTCCATAAACTTTCGCCACCGCATAAGTTCGGTTTAGGGCGGCAATGGGAGAGTAATGCAATGTTAACAGATGGTTGTAAAGTTGAAGGATGTTCTCCCATTTAAGCTGCGTATCTTCTTTCTGAGTATGCCAATAGGCAATGCTTGCTTCCAGATGATACCGGGTTAGCCGATCTCCTTGCGCAGCCTGGTTTAGGAAATACATGCCCTGGGTGATCAATTCCTGATTCCAGAGCGATTCGTTCTGTAGGTGATAAAGGATAAAGTGTCCGTTCTGATCTTTGCGTGCCGGAAATCTTGACGCATGAAAACACATGAGCGCAAGCAATGCATTGGTTTCCGGAAGATTGGTTTCCGGATTTGTAATCAATAGATAACACAACCGGATCGCCTCCATAGCAAGATCTTCACGCATGATGCAGTCTTCACTCTCCGAATAATACCCTTCGTTGAAAAGGAGGTATAAGGTCGTCAATACCGAACCCATCCTGGCTCTGCGTTCATGCTGGCCAGGATATTCCAATTGTCCGGCTGACGAACGCAAATTCTGTTTAGCGCGAAAAAGCCGCTTATTGACGGCCTCCCGGCTTGCCAGCAGCGCATTGGCGATTTCGTCAATTCCAAAACCACAAAGAATGCGCAAGGCCAGGCTGACCTGATCAAGCGTCCCAATGGATGGATGGCAGATGGCAAAAAGCATCCTTAATTGGCTGTCCTGGATATAGTCATCCGAAAGATTAATCTCCTCGGGAAGTTGGCATTGCTCCCGGATATTCAGGGAATGAAGAATGTGCCGTTGGTTCTGTTGTCGTTTAAGCCAATTCAGTGCCTGATTTTTTGCTACCGCATAAAGCCACGCACGTGGATTTTCAGGTACACCCTGATGGGGCCAGTGTTCCAACGCTTTCGTAAAGGTTTCCATACTCAAATCTTCGGCAATGTCCAGGTGATCCATACCCAGGTAACGGGTTAAAACCACGGTGATTTTACCGAATTCGGTTCGAAACAGATGGGGTATCAGGATGCCGTTTTCCATAAATTAACCGGCTTTCAGGCCTCACAGCTAGAAAGCCGGCTTTGCATTTTTTTAGTGTCGTTTTGCAATTTTACGCACCTCTACACTGTTCCCTTCGCCCTGGAGCACCGGACAGCCTTTCGCAAACGCTACGGCTTCTTCCATGGAGTCTGCCTGTACGATGATGTACCCGCCAATGGTTTCTTTGATGTCACCAAAGGGACCGTTGGTTATTTGATTTTTAGGCCATACCACACAGGCGTCATCGTGGGGTAGACCGTTGCTGCTGACAAATTTGTTTTGTGCGGCAATGCTGCCAATCCAATCCATGGTTTGTTTCATCCAGATTTGCATTTGTTCGGGAGATGCAATTTTGCTCCCGTCTTCATGCCGGAATATCAACATGTATTCATCCATTATCAAAAAATTTTGACCGGAAAATCCATCCCGGAAATTCTACAAATTTAATATCGGTTATAAGACAATCGGAAACACAGAAATAGGACATGAATTTGGATAATTATTCAGGTTTTCCCGGAATTAGCGCCAATTCCTGGCTTTCACTTCCAGGTATCTGTTAATTAGTTTAATGGTGAGTTCTTCCGGTTTGGTGTAGAGGGTCTGGATGCCGTGCAAATTCATTCGGGAGATCATTTGTCTTTTTTCGGACAGGATCTTTTCAGCCATCGTATGTTGGTAGATTTCGCGTACTTGTCCCGGTTTATTATGGACATACGATTCCAATTCATTATTCTCAAAAAAGATGGCAACCATCAAGTGCCTTTTATTGATCAGACGAAGGATGGGTAATACCCGTTCGAAGGCAGGCATGCTTTCAAAATTAGAAAAGAGGAATAATACCGACCGCACCTTGAGATAACGTCGTAAGTTGGCGTAGAGCAACTGATAATCCGACTCACCGGTACTCAGTTGAAGATCAAAGAGTCGCTCCACCAATTGGTTTTTCTGCGAGGCATTGGAGGTCGCCTTCAAAAATACGTCGGTGCGTTCAGCGAAAGATAACAGGCCGATCTGATCATATTTGGCCAGGGCCATGTTTCCCAGTACCAATCCTGCATTGATTGAATGATCAAGCAATGTCAACCCGTGGAAAGGCAATTGCATGGACCGGTTCCGGTCGATCAAAAGATAGATCGGTTGGGCACGTTCATCCTCGTAATGATTGACTTGCAATGCTTGCCCCCGGCTGGATGCTTTCCAATTGATGCGTTGATAATCATCACCAGGCACGTAATGTCTGACGTGATCAAATTCCTGGCTTTGTCCTACCCGGCGCACATGTTTGATGCCGTAATTGGCCGCCAGGGGAGTCGCCAGGATCGTTGCAACTTCCTTTACCAGTTTAACGGAAGGATAGACCGCAACCGAATGTTGTTCGCCAGTGACCACTCGCCGGTGTGCCAACTTCAGAGGAGATTGAATCATCAGGATCGTTTGACCAAACCGGTAGAGGCCCCGTTTTTCGGGAGTAAATGAATAACTCCAGGACTTTTGTTCAAAGGGTGCCAGAAACATATCATGACGCAGATCCCTCCGCTGGGTTTCTTCCGGTAGTTCATCCAGAATGGTTACTTGTAACGGCAGATTCAGATAGCTGGTCAGGGTAATCTGTACCTCTTCCGGGTGCCCCAGAGACAGGGGAGAGCTCATCTGGCGAGTGCTTGTAATCGGATGATGGTCACGAAATAGTAGCCAGATGTCTCCAATGGTTATCAACAGGAGGACGACCAATGCCCAGGGGACAATGGTTACCAAGGGTGCAATAAAATATGCCAGTATAAAAAAGACAATAATTGCCGCCCAGATCTGAAAAAACCTGGCTGTGAGGTAAATGTTTCGCATCAAATCCCGGATCATACCATTATGTTTTTACCGGGGTACCGCAACCTGATCGATCAATTGACCGATAATATCCTGGGTACGAATACCCTGAATTTCTTTTTCGGCCGTTAATAGTATACGGTGATTAAGGACGGGGAAAGCCATGGTTTTGATGTCTTCCGGTACCACATATGGCCTGCCATTGAGTGCCGCGGCTGCCTTGGCGGAGTTCATGATGGCGAGGGATGCCCGCGGAGACGCCCCCAGGAATAAATCAGCTGTCGTACGGGTCCGGTGGATAATTTCCGCAATGTAATCAAGCAACTCGGCTTTGATGTGGACGCGTTGAACGATCTGTTGAGCCCGTAACAGGGACGTGGCATCAAATACGGGACGGACTTCATTTTCCAGACTGAGGTTGGCTGGATTATTAAATCGATGTAAGATGGCTTTTTCTTCTTCCAGGGTTGGATAGTCCATTTCAATCCGGAAGTGAAAACGGTCCAACTGCGCTTCCGGCAATTTGTAGGTGCCTTCCTGTTCGATGGGATTTTGGGTAGCTAACACCAGGTATGGGAATTGCATCGGATAGGATACGCCATCGACGGTAACCTGTCGTTCCTGCATGACCTCAAACATCGCAGCCTGCGTTTTGGCCGGTGCCCGGTTTACTTCATCAATGAGAACCAGGTTGGAAAACAAAGGACCGGGTTTAAATTCAAATTCCACGGTTTTGTTGTTGAAAACCATGGTGCCCAGAATGTCTGAAGGCATCAAGTCGGGCGTAAACTGGATCCGCTTGAAAGGGACCTGGATGGCTTTCGCAAACAATCGTGCGGTCAATGTTTTAGCAATCCCCGGTACCCCTTCCAAAAGAATATGGCCATTGACAAGCAAAGCGTTCATTAACAGGTCGATCATGCTTTGCTGACCGACAATCACTTGCTGGATTTCCTGACGTAATGCTTCATTTTTCTGTTGTAACCAGTCCATATCAGGATCCGGCGGAGCGTACAAAGTTGATGGTGTTTCTTCCATTGAAATACTGCATTTAGTTCAATTTCCTGTGCGATTCTTATTGATGCGTTGCATGATTCGCTGCAATTTTTCCTCATAGTCGATCACCTGCCGGGTGGATAAACGTGGTCTCTGTAAATAAGCAAGGTAAATGTCCTTAACCAAATCAATTTCAGACTGTGGGATTCCTGAACGCAGAGCTACTTCCCTGGTGAATTTAACAGAGTTGGGTGACAAGTGTATGTTTAACGTGTGGCGCAAATGTTGCCAAAACAATTCGGTCCTAATTTTGATCCAGGTAAGATGATCATTGGTAGAATGGTAAAGGTCTCCCAGGGTTTGAGCATATTGTATGGAGGTGTTCTCGACGTTTTTGTGCACGGGCATGGATCTTATTTGCCTGCGTACCTGGGTAATTACGTAAATGAGTGACCCTATGAGTAATAAATACCAGGCCCAGCGCAAAGCCTGGTGTTTCATGATGTAGTCCAGATAGGATTTGGCTTTCGGCGTAGAGGCCACCATGGGCAATTTACTGTGCTCATCCCAGTAGACCGGTCCTTCGGGTAACCGGGAGGCCAGGTATTCCAAATGGATTTTACCCTCCGTTTCCCGCATGAAAAAGTTAGTAAAGTACAGTGGGGAATGCTCGAGGATAATTTTTCCGTTCCCATATTCTATTTGAATCATGACGGGATATTTCTGGCCGGATGCATCGACCGTCCAGGCCAGTGTATCGGTCACTCCGGAGATGGAATCAGAGATCAGGAACGTACTGCGAAATAAATCCGTAGTATCCAGGTTTTTGGGTTCGAAATACAAGGTGTCCAGGACATTGGTGCTGTCCCTGTGAGGCAAAATAAGTGGCCAGCGCCTAGCGGTATCCGGCAAGGATTTGAGACCTACCAGCCAGTTTCCTTCATCATCCTGAAGCAGGTCGTAGATAAAATTCCAGTTTTCCATGGCCAGAAATAAGGTGCCTCCACCGGACATAAAATCGGTTAAAGCCCAACGGTCTGATACGGAATAATACGTTTGCCGGCCCAGACAGAGATAGGATGAATTGGCAGGGTCTTCGATGGTAGGCAACAAGCTATCAAGGGATTGGTGGATGGTGTACAGGGTGTCCTGTCCGAGTAATTCACCGAACAGTTCGTGGGTTAACCAGAGGTCATATGGATTCTTGGTATAGGAAGAATATCCTTTTGACCAATGAATGGGATTAGACGGACGGAACCTGATGTACCATCCGGTCAGGATGGCAACAAAGAGCAGGGCCACCACTAGGGCAATCGTTCGATTACGCATGCTGCTCCGTGGATTGAATGGATTGGATAAAGTGGTCTCCGAGCGACATCTGGGTCTGCCAGGAGTGATCTGCTACCTGTTGTTCACCGTACCATACCTGCTCATAGAAGCGGGCCTGGCGGGCAAATTCATCTTGTAATTCAGGATGCCCGGAAAGTTCCAGGGCATAATTCGTATTGGTTTTCTCCTTTCGCCATTTGATCATTCGGCGCTGATCCAACAACCATAATGCGTATAAAAACTGCATTCGGATGACTTGTAAGGTATTGCCTGAATTCCGTGCCACTTCGATTTCACGGAGAAACCAGGGACCTGAATAGGTGGTAAGCTGGACCTCGGGTTCGACCAGTGGTGAGTCCTTTATTTGGGTGGGAAACAAATGACCTGGTTTCAATTGCCTGACCAATAAATAAATGATCACCATGCCTAATCCGACCATTAACAGCTGGAAAATAGAATTTATCCAACCGGGGATTTGGATTGGACGCATGGACTCATTCTCCTCTTTGGATGCCGGGAGGGAATCTTCATGAATACGTTGACCCTTGGAAAGACGGGAGGAAGGCTGGTTTCGTTGCCAGCGGGTTGCCGGACCCTGGTAATCCGGCAGGGTCCTGATCTTGGCTTGCCAGGCTGCGGTATCCAGGGTCGGTTGGAATTGCGCATGACCGGTTGTCCAGGACAAAGTGACGGTTATGACCAGGCAGGTCAGCCATTTTCTATTCATTATGAAAAAGCATTTGCACCTTTTTTTCGATTCCAGTCGCTTCATTGCGTTCACGAAATGACCAATACATCATCCGGCAAAGATGGTAATGGATACCCATGAATATGCTGGAAAGGAATGCAATGAAGATGCTGATCAATGCCTTACTGATCACATCACTCATTCCGATGTTCCAGGATATCATCATCTGTACTCCTTTGGCAATGGTGAAATAGGAGAGGAAGAACACAGTGATTTCCATCAAAAATAAAGGCAAAAAGGCACCGGCAAAGGCCCCTGCATTGGGTGACAGAAGGTGTTTGGCCCGGATCATAACCTGCATCCAGGTCGTTTTCTCCTCCGACCAGATGGTGAGCATGAAATAATAGTACGAAGACATCAGGATCAACATCAATATTCCCAAAATGTTACTGGCATAGGAAAAGCCCCACCATCCCAGTATAAATAGTCCGGTTGCAATCCACAAGGCATTGGTACGTTTGTGGCAAACCTTGAATTGCGGAAGCAAAGGAACCGTTAAGTTAAGCCACCATAATAAGCCGGTAATCAGGTGCACATACCACGTCGATGCCGCCGATGGCGCCATGATTTCTCCCAGCAAATGCACCAATAGTATATCCGGATAGGGCGACTCTCCCTGCAAATAATACATAACACCTACCGCTAATCCTAGGGTAAGCCAGACGGGCCATTGAGCTTTAATATACGTTCCTAAAGACTGTCTGCCGGCGATCAAAGCATCTCCAATCAGCCGATCGGGTGTTTTGATTTGATGTAATTCAATGTCCGGATGAAAGAGTGGGGTGATGTCTTCCCGCAATTTTGTCATTTTGCCCCGGCGATGGAGTTGGTAGGGATACCAGACAAAATAGCCCAGTACAAAACTCAGGCATAGCAATATAAAGAGCAGACGCAATACATCCGGAACTCCGGTGTGCCGGGTGAAAAACCCTTCGATGAATGCGGCAAAACCAATCAGAGGTAAAATTCCCATTAATAGTTGTAAACCTCTGGTGCCGCCGATTTTGAATGATTGAAATCTACGGTAGGTCCCGGGAAACAAGAGGTGTTGTCCAACAACCAGGCCTGCCCCTCCGGCGATGATAATACAGGATATCTCAATGGTACCGTGCAGCCAAATGGCCAGGAATGAATCAACAAATAATTCATTTTGTACAAAAAAGTATTGGAAGCAGCCAACCATTATGCCATTGTAAAACAAGATGGCCAGGCTCCCAAGTCCTGCCAACAGTCCCATCAGGAAGGTGCGGATCGAGACGGAAATGTTGTTAAGGGTAATGCCGAAAAACATATCCGTGGAATTCATTGATTTATAAACAGCCATTGGGTCGCCCTTGGCAATATTCTCACGGGTCATCTGTACGTAATCACTGCCCAGAATGGACTCTACAAATGCCGGATCATGGTGTGCTGAAAAAGCCCCAATAAGCAAAGCCAGCATAAATACCAATAACGATATCATCAGTGTGCGCCGGTAGGTGAATACCAGTGTAGGCAATTGCCGGGTCCAAAATTGGACCAAATCACTAAGGTTGAATGGCCGGGTATTGGACAATTGATAAAATATACGCTGGGCCAGGTTATTCAGGTAATATCGGACGGACCGGTTAGGATAAAAAGTACGCGCGTAAGAGAGGTCATCGGTAATTTCTACGAAAGCCTGATGTAAGGCTTCAGGATCAATTTCCGGACGGGACAGCAATGTCTCGTAAGTTTTCCATTTTTGTTTATTTTGATCAATGAAGGAAGACTCCCGCATACATGGGCTTGTTGGTCACCAGGGGAAGATATGCAAAAAATAGAAATCGCTACGACGCAAAACGTGATCATCCAGTACGATGAAGCCAGGACCAGCGAACGCGTTTATGCGTTTGTTATTGATCTAATGCTGAGCTTTGCCATTTTTCTGGTTTTTGTTCTTTGCTTCAATCTCATTCCTTCACTCACCTCCATTGGTGCCGTAATGGGCATCGCGGCGGGATTCCTTTATCCTTTAGTGGCCGAATGGACCGGTGCCGGACAATCTTATGGTAAGAAATGGATGAAGATCCGGGTCGTGAAGATGGACGGGAAAGACGCCCGGGGATTAGACTTTTTAATCCGCTGGTTTTTTGGTTTTATTGAACTTTATTTCACCCTGGGTATTCTCGCCTTCATTGTTATCAAGGTCACCAATCCCCACCAACGCATCGGGGATTTGGTTGCAGGAACCACCTGCATCAGCATCCGGCCGGATTACGACGTCTCCCTGCAGCAAATTCTGGACATGCACACAACCGAAAATTATGTGCCGGTTTATCCCCAGGCATCCCGATTTAGTGAAGAACAGATGTTGGTACTGAAGCAAGCGCTCGATCGCTGGAGCAAATATCCCAATGCGGCTTACCAGCAGTTGATCACGCAACTCCATGCTGATGTACACCGGCAACTGGGTATTGTCGAGATCCCCGGGTCCATCTCCCAACAGGTTGAATTTTTAAGGCAGGTTCTTTCAGACTACATCGTGGTTACCCGGTCCTGAGTCAGGTAACGAAGTCTGGATCGACGTGTGATGCTGAGATGAAGCGGAATCAATGGCTTATTCTTTCCTGAAGAAAGGTTGCAGGATCAATGAAAATCCGATGACCAGCAGGCAACCGATGGGATTTAACCAAAGGAAGGAGAGGTCTGACTGGAAGAACAGCAGCAGTATGGTGGCTTCGGATAAGATGGTTCCCAGAAATACGGGCCAGGCACTAATACGTTTTACATAAAATGCAGCCATGAAGATGCCTAATATGGTGCCATAAAACAATGAACCTACAATATTGACAAATTGAATCAGGTTCTCTGCAAGGGAAGCAAAAAAAGCAAAACCAACGGCTACCATTCCCCAGAAAAATGTAAACGCTTTCGACATATATAGATAATGTCGGTCCGAAGCCTGTGGACGGATCAACCGTTTATACATATCTACGGTGGTGGTGGATGATAATGAATTCAACTCTGCGGAGGAGGAAGACATGGCCGCAGAGAAAATCACCGCCAGGAGCAGTCCAACCAGACCTCTGGGGAGATGGTGAAGGAAGAAGTGCAGGAAAACGTAGTCGCGATCATTGGTCTCAATGCTTGCATCCACTGCTTTGATCAGACTTTTAGTCTGTTCCCGCAAATCATTTTCCTGAATATAAAATTTTTGTAATTGTTCGCCGGTGGATTCCTGCAGCCCCTCATTCTGGTCATCCAGGGCTTGTTTGTAAATCGATTGAACCTGTGAACGTTCGGATACCAATGCGTCGTATTCTGCTTCGATTTGTCGTAATTGGCCGGCCATTTCCGTTTCGTAAACGTGATCCACGACATTTTCATTAAAGAAGATCGGAGCCCGGTGAAACTGGTAGAAGATGAAAACCATCACGCCAACAAGCAGAATAAAAAATTGCATAGGGATTTTTAAAAGCCCATTGAAGAGCAATCCCATACGGCTTTCGGCGATGCTTCTGCCTGTCAGATAGCGTTGGACCTGACTTTGATCTGTACCAAAATAGGCGAGGAATAAAAAGACACTGCCGAGGATGCCGGAGAAAACGGTGTACCGGTTATTCAGATCGATGGACGTATCAATCACGTTCATTTTTTGATTTTCGCCGGCCAGGTGGAGGGCATCACTGAAAGACCAGCCATCAGGAATGTAATTTAGCAGCACCATAAAAACCACAAACATGCCACCCATGATGACCACCATCTGCAACTTTTGTGTTTGGTTGACCGCTTTCGATCCACCCGAAACAGTATACAGGATTACCAATGAACCGATAATGAGGGTCGTCCAACGCAGACTCCAGCCCATGATCGTCGTCAGGATAATCGCCGGTGCATAGATGGTGATCCCGGCTCCTAGCCCGCGCTGGATGAGAAAAAGAAATGCGGCAATCAATCTGGTTTTAATGTCAAAGCGGGTCTCCAGGTATTCGTAGGCGGTATAGACTTTTAAGCGGTAATAGATGGGAATGAAGGTGATGCAAAGTATGACCATGGCAATGGGCATGCCGAAATAAAACTGAACAAATTGCATCCCATCGGCATAGGCTTGTCCGGGAGTGGAAAGAAAGGTGATGGCGCTGGCCTGGGTAGCCATGACCGAAAGACCGACCATCCACCATTTGGCTTGTTTGTCTCCCAGTAAATAAGAATCGATGTTTTGCTGACCTCGTGACTTCCAGATTCCATAGACCACAATGAACAGGAGCGTTCCTATTAAGACAATCCAATCGAGTTGCTGAAGTTGCTCCATATGATTCCGGTACCCTGCGCGAAGTGATTTGGTTAAAGATAGAAGAAATTAATGGTCGTGCGTGAGCCGCTGGTCGCATTAAGAAAATTTTAAAAGGCCCGGTAACGGCAGTTGGAAAAATGCAATGACCTTCTGCGAATTCACCTAACTCAGTCGGATATTCCATATTGGATGCGTGCCCGGGCCATCTGTTCTTCTTCCGTCGTGCCCGGAAAGAACAAATACCGCGGCGCAATGATTGGTTTGGTCCGGGTAACTTTGATTTCAATGATGGTTTTAAATGGAAACTTCCCTTCTGTCATTTGCTCCAACCTTTTTTTCCGGGCGGCATACGATGGAGCATCCGGGTCCAGGATCGTGGCATCTCCATGCACCTGAAAGCCTTTTTGCACCAGGATATCAATGAAACTTAAACATACCCTGGCATTTATACGGATGTTTCTTTCCGTTTGCGGTGATGCGATTTGGGCTATAAGTATCCTGTCATCCTCATCGTAGACGAAAATTTCTTTTGGGGACACATTTGGGCTCCCGTCGGGAGAAATGGTGGCTAACCAGCAAAGCACGCTGCGGTCCAGGTATTTTTTTACATCAGACGTTAATCGCATTCGATTGGAGAGTTATTTGGTTTTGA
>JAGQXC010000064.1 GCA_020436785.1 Saprospiraceae bacterium
CCAACACTTGTTTGCCGTCGTCCTCGACCAGTGTTCCCTCCAGAGCAACCCACCGCCCATTCAGCGGTTGCTCGAGGATATCCCAGAGCGCTTCGATGGTTGCGCCAGCACCATGTTTGCCTGCTCCCACCAGCAAAATCGAATTCCATCCGGTGCCATTGGGAACCTTAAGCATGGGTGCCGGCTTCATGACCAATACACCTTCAAAAGTTCGCAGTTTTCCATAATGGAACACACCATTGCCAAAAGGTCGCTGTCCCATAACCCATCCTATAGCAACCAGCGCACCCAGGAATCCAAGTACCCAAACGGTGTTCTTGAGAAAACGCCCTGGAGATGTATCTTGCCAGCCGATATAAAAAGGATAGCGATGGTTCATTTTAGCAAGGTAATAAATAATAAAGGATAGATTATTACAAGGAAAGTCCTGGAGAGACAAACAGGAAAATGTTGAATGTTGAATGCTGAATGATGAATGGGAGGGACGGTATCTACGGTTTTTTTGTATTGCCGCAATGAACATAAAACATACAGGAGAACACGGAAATTTTTGCGTCTTTGCGCCTTTGCGAGATACAAATCCAAATTTCAGTTACTTCATGTTGAATGCTGAATGATGAATGGGAGGGACGGTATCCACGGTTTTTTGTACTGCCGCAAAGAACATAAAACATACAGGAGAACACGGAAATCGTTGCGTCTTTGCACCTTTGCGAGATACAAATCCAAATTTCAGTTACTTCATGTTGAATGCTGAATGATGAATGGGAGGGACGGTATCTACGGTTTTTTTGTACTGCCTCAAAGAAAATAAAACATACAGGAGAACACGGAAATCGTTGCGTCTTTGCACCTTTGCGAGATACAAATCCAAATTTCAGTTACTTCATGTTGAATGCTGAATGATGAATGGGAGGGACGGTATCTGCGGTTTTTTTGTACTGCCTCAAAGAAAATAAATCATACAGGAGAACACGGAATCTTTGCGTCTTTCGCCTTTGCGAGATACAAATTCAGTCACTTCATGTTGAATGTTGAATGCTGAATGATGAATGGGTGGGACGGTATCTACGGTTTTTTTGTACTGCCTCAAATAAAATAAATTATACAGGAGAACACGGAATCTTTGCGTCTTTGCGCCTTTGTGAGATACAAATTCAGTCACTTCATGTTGAATGTTGAATGCTGAATGATGAATGGGTGGGACGGTATCTACGGTTTTTTTATATTGCCGCAAGGAAAAATAATTCATACAGGAGAACACGGATATTTTTGCGTCTTTCACCTTTGCGAGATACAAATTCGAATTGCAGATGCTCGACCGGGAGCCGCACCGAAAACGCAAAAGGCTCTGATCCTCTTACACGATCCACCCTACCACCAAATACAAAATCGAAGGACACAAAAGGCACCCAAGGCCGGTATAGAATGTTGCCGTCAATGCTCCGTAGGGTACCAGTTTGGGATCGGTGGCAGCGAGGCCGGCAGCGACACCGCTGGTGGTGCCGATCAAACCTCCATAGATCATAGCTGTTTTGGAATTATTTAGCCCTATTGAAGGTGCAAGAATAGGTGTAGCAATGGTCACCAGGATGGATTTGACCAGGCCTGCTGCAATGCTGATGGTGATAACTTCCGATGAGGCACCCAATGCACCACCTGTAACCGGTCCGATAATGAATGTGCAGGCGCCACCTCCAATGGTCGTGATACTGGCCGCATCGCGGTAACCCATTGCAATCGCCACTCCGGCTCCAAAAACAAATGCGATCACGATGCCTAAAAGCAAGGCAATCGCCCCAGCCACCCCAGCCTGCCGTATCTTGATCAGGCTGGCTCCCATGGCTGTAGCCACAATAGTAAAATCCCGAAACATGGAACCTCCCATCAGGCTGAATCCGGATAAAGCCTCGATATCGGCAATACCCTTCTTGCCTCCGGTAATCCGGCCACCAATATAGGCAAGTACCAGTCCAAAAAAGATGGCTATGGCTGATCCCGGGATGCGACTGCCGGTAAATCGTTTTCCTAGCCAGTGGGTAATCAGCATCAGGATGCCGGTAGCCAGAAAAGCAACCACCAACCCATTTTTAATCAATACATCCTGGACCCAGTTCATGGTGTGTCTGATTCTGGGTGCGCATGGAATAGTTTCGCCAGTAATGGGATCATCAGGAAGCTGGCTCCGGTAGGAATAACTCCTGCGAGGATCGCAAGCAGTCCACCGGATAATGCCCCCTGCACATTCTGTATCGCTGCCATGGCCACAATCACCGGGATGTACATTTTACTCCAAAACAAGGCACCCTCCTCCATTTCTAACGTGAAAAGTTTATGCTCTTTCATCCAGTGCGTCAGCAGGATCAGAAAAATCATGGCAAAACCTACCCCTCCCACGTTGGCATCGATGTGCAGGATACGTCCTAAAACTTCCCCGGTCAGCTGACCCAACAGATAACATCCTGCCAAAACCGCAACGCCATAAATCAGCATGTTGAATTCAATTATTTTTAGCTAACATGATGTGGATCAAAATAGGAAATTAATGCGTTTTCCTGTTCAGGGATGCTAGGGATTATTTATTCAAATACGTACCGGACCCATCCGAGCAATCCTTATGATGAATTAAACCGGTGTACATCCGGTCTGGATGATTGGTTAGATTTTAAAATTTCAAACGTGCGTGAAATTTGAGTAATTCTTGGCTAAACGATCCTAAAACTTTGTCCTATTCGAACAATTTCTTCACTTCCTTTTTTGTCACCTTGCCCATGGCATTACGAGGTAAATCCCCAACAACAAGGTATTTGCGAGGTACGCGGTAGGCAGGCATGCGTTCACGGATCCAGGCATCCAATTGATTCGAATCCCACGGTTCGTCTCGACCACTTACGAGTGCGGCAACCACCAGTTCACCCCATTCGTCATCCGGAATGCCTACCACCGCACAGTCCTTAATGCCCGGATGGGTGCGTAACACCTCCTCGATCTCCAGGGCTGAAATTTTGTAGCCTCCGGACTTGATGATGTCCACCGAGCTACGCCCCAGAATGCGGTAATAACCGTCATCCAGGACGGCAATGTCTCCGGTTTTGAACCATCCATCGGTCGTAAAGGTGTCTTTGGTTGCTTGTGGTTTTTGCCAATATTCGTGAAATACATTAGCTCCTTTAACCTGGATCTCCCCGGACTCACCCAATGGAACCACACGATGGTCTTCATCCACCAGGCGTACCGATACGCCTGGCAATGCCTGTCCGATGTGTCCAGACCGGCGCTCACCCTCATAGGGATTGGAGATGGCCATCCCCATTTCCGTCATACCGTACCGTTCCAGTAAGGTATGTCCGCTGATGACTTGCCACCGCTCCATCACAGAAACAGGCAATGCGGCCGATCCGGATACCATCAGGCGGAAAGACCGCATGGTTTGACCAAGTACCCGTTGTTCACCCGGAGTGAGGCCATCAAAATGGGCGATCAGCTTGTAGTAGATGGTGGGCACAGCCATAAAAAGTGTTAGTCCATCCTCCAGAAAAGAACGAAAAACGGCGGGAGGGTCAAACCGGGGTTGAAACACTACCCGTGCCCCACTCCATAATGCACAGCCAATCACATTCACGATACCATGTACATGGTGCAATGGCAAAATACACAGGATGCCATCATCGGGAGACCATCTCCAGGCTTCGACCAACATCGAGATCTGGGCTTCCAGATTGGCATGGGTACTCACCACTCCTTTCGGCAAGTTTGTCGTACCACTGGTATAAAGGATCATGGCTCGTCGATCCGGCGTGATCATTGGCATAGCCACAACCTTAGGTAGATCCAATTCTTCCAAAACTAAAAATTGCAGGCCTTTTTCCATTGCATACTCCTGAAGTAGGTCAACATATTGTTTTACAACCACAACTGTTTGTGCTCCCGTATCCTCCAGGACGTAAGCCAATGATGGTAATGGATAGGTCAGACACAATGGAACGGCAACGCCTCCAGCCTGCCAGATGGCCCATTGCACGCGGACATAATCGTACCCGGGCTGAACCATAAAAGCGATCCGTTTTTCAGAGAGATCTTTAGCGCCATCAAGCAATCGGGCAGCTAATTCTCCTGAATCCTCCCGCAACTGTCCATACGAATAGGATTGACCATTTGAAGTGATGGCGATGCGGTCTTTGTACTGCAGGGCTCCGGAAATGAGTTTCATACTGGAAATTCGTTTGCTGCAATTAACAAAAATTGCCGGAAGACAAAAAGTGTGGAAGGCAACGAATCTGTCTTCACCGATTTCATATTATGGAGATTTGATTAACTTTCTCCATCAGAATAATTAGAATGAAAAAATCCTTTAGATCTCTGTGCATCGTTTTGATCCTGGTTACCGTGCTTTCTTCGGTTAATTCGCAAACCCTCCAACCTTATGGTCAACTTCCAACCAAAGATCAGCTTGACTGGCAGGAGTTGGAATATTACATGTTCATCCATTTTGGCCCCAATACCTTTACCGATAAAGAATGGGGAATGGGTAATGAAGATCCAAAGGTGTTCAATCCTACCCATCTCGATGCCAATCAATGGGCTGCAACGGCCAAAAAGGCCGGCATGAAAGGCATTATCATTACCGCCAAACACCATGACGGTTTCTGTCTGTGGCCCAGCAAGTATTCCACGCATACCGTGCGGGAGAGTGCCTGGAAAAATGGCAAAGGGGACGTCTTACGGGAGCTTTCCAAAGCATGTAAAAAATACGGATTGCTATTCGGAGTCTATTTGTCACCCTGGGATCGCAATCATCCCGCCTATGGCACGCCGGAATATAACCAGATCTACGCCAATACACTCCGGGAAGTCCATGAGAATTATGGCCAGGTCTTCGAACAATGGTTCGATGGTGCCAATGGCGAAGGACCCAGTGGAAAAAAACAAGAATATGACTGGCCATTATTTCATAAAACGGTCCTCGACATCCATCCCCATTGCATCATGTTCAGCGATGTTGGACCTGGCTGCCGTTGGGTAGGAAATGAACGGGGCTATGCCGGAGTGACCAATTGGAGTACCCTGAATGTGGAGGGATTTACTCCGGGTGCCGGTTCCCCTCCTTTGCAGGTATTAAATAAAGGTGTTGAAGACGGTGAAAAATGGGTGCCCGCCGAATGCGACGTTTCCATCCGTCCGGGTTGGTTCTACAGTCCTTCTACCGACGATCAGGTGAAGTCACTTAAAGAGCTGACGGACATTTATTTTGCGTCGGTCGGTCGTAATGGCAATTTCCTCCTGAATGTACCTGTTGACCGTGAAGGTCTGATCCACCCTAACGATTCCACCCGGCTGATGGAATTTCGTCAATTGTTGGATGCAGCCTTTGCCAGGAATCTGATCCTGAATAAAATAGTCCAAACTTCCTCTAATTATTCAGATCCTGGATCTCAACCCAACCATCTTACCGATGGCAAACCCGAAACCTTTTGGGCCGCCGCCACGATAAAGGCCGAGATGGTCATACCGGTCAATCCTGCCGACACCTTTAACGTCCTTTCCCTGGAGGAATATCTTCCGCTGGGCCAGCGCGTCAAATCCTTTGCCGTCGACATCTGGAAGGATGGCCAATACCAACTGATCGCCAGGCAAACCACCATCGGGCACAAACGATTATTACGTTTTCCAGCCCTCTCCACCGATAAAATCCGCATCCGTATTCTCGATGGCAAGGATGTGCCGGTATTGCGGGAAGTGGAGCTGTATTATGCAAAGGATTTGCCAAATTAACTACCAGGTGACCGGAGTAGGCAACAGGGGTTGAGAAGTATTGCTACATGACGTAACATGCCTTTGGGGCACTTTTTCAATCTATGAGCGTGAATTTATTTGCCTGGAATGGGTGTTTTAAAATTCCCCAGCTTAACGCATTATTGTTTTCGAAGAGGCAACCTCGAGTCCTAATACCCTGAATTATTGTTTATGCCTTAATCCGCAGCGCCAAATTGATCACCCTCCCTTCAACTGGCATCCATAAATCGTTATAAGATGGTATTCCACCCGAAGTGGTTACCAACGGCCCAAAATTGGATTGCCGGGCATCAAATACATTCTCACAATTCAGGACTAAGCTCCCAAAATTAAATTTGCGTTCAACCATGGCTGCCCAAAACCAGAAATTGGGTACACGCTTATTGTTATCAACATATTGACGCCCGCTAAAACTTGATTCGATGCCCATCCGCCAGGTATCGCCCAATTCGTAAGCGATCACATCGGATATTTTGATTTTCGGATTAAAGGCCAGGTTGACCTTTTCGCCATTCTCTTCCCGAAAAGCGTCGGTGTAATTGAATCCGAAATACAATTCAAGTCCGTGATAATCCATCTGAATATAGGTGTCGGTTCCATAACTACGTACCGCCCCTTCATTGTTTACAATTTGGATGGTTTGGTCAATAGGACTGGTCACCAGTACGTTGGCGTTGCGGATGTTGGTCAGGTACAATGCCTGATTAAGCGTGATCCCCAGGGCATCACCCAGGAGTGCGGACCAGTTGGCATCAGCATTAAATCCACCGGATCGTTCCGGCAGCAATCCCCGGGCTACCGGAAGCAAATAAGGTGAGGGTTCGGCGACATCAAATAAGGACGGAGCTTTATAGCCGGTGCCATAAGCCAGTCGGATGGAAACCGCCTCACTTGGCCGGTAATAAAATGAAATACGGGGCAACAGAAAACTTCCATAAACATTATGGTGGTCCCAGCGAACTCCGGATTCAAGAGAAAGGTGGGGCGTAAATTGCCAGTCATCCTGGGCAAAAATGCCCGGCACCACAAAATGATAGCTGTCAAACGGCACCTCATCCGATCTCCCCAACTGGAAAGATTCGGTGGTGAGGTTCCCCCCGATCACCAAAGACTGATTGGCCCAGGTGATCAAGTCGTTAGCTTCCGTGAATGTATTAACCTGACGGCCCTGAAAGTGAAATCCGGTCTGATCGACCGTGCGATCGAACACGGTACCTGCCGATTTGACGGTCCATGACTGCTGGTTATGTTGATGGTGGAACTGCAGATCAACCAGAGCGCGAATGGCTTCCTCCGTTTGCAAAAAAGGATGTTTTAAGGTGGGCTGGAACTTTATCGCCTCCAGATCGCCTCCTTTACGCCGGTTGTACGTGCCGGTAAAACCAATATTTAAGTCGGTCTTTGAACCCAGATTAACAAAAATCCGTGGATGCATGGTAAAACTGGCATCAAAGGGCACCTCAGCAAAACCATCCTTGTTGATGTCCCGGGCCGGTTTCAGGTTGGCGCCCGTAAAAAACGTATATCCCAGCTTCTGGTGATTGGCGCTGGTAAACAGGTTTATGTTTCCTTCTCCGAGAGTGGTGCCATTTAACACCATGGTGGTCGTTGGCTCCCGACCCGGGGTTTTGGAAATGAAATTAATCAAACCTCCGATGGCCCCACCGCCATACAGGGTTGAAGCCGAACCCTTTATGATCTCTACTTGCTTCAGATCCAGTGGGGGAATAGAGAGCACACCCAGGCTACCGGAAAAACCGCCATATAGGGGCAACCCATCCCGCAGGATCTGGGTATAGCGGGCATCCAGGCCCTGCATACGGATAACGTCATTACCATTGATTGCATTGACACGTTGGATGGTGATGATGGACAAATCCCCCAGAATGGATCCAATGCCTCCCGGTACCAGGGTGGATTCCTCATCCATTTCTTCCTGCCCCAGTACCTCGACTTTGACCGGTAAGGCTTCGATGCGGGCATTGGTCCGGGAACTGGAAACCACCACCTCATCCAGTGATTCGGATTCTTCGGCCATCACGATTTGAATCCTTCCGTCCGGTCGTTGCAAAGGGAAGGAAAAGGACCGTTCAATGGTTTTGAAACCCAGGTAACTAAAGCGAATCTGAAAACGCCCATCCGGGATGCCGTCCAGCATTGCCCGGCCATCCAGGTCCGTAGCCGTACCTTTGTCCAATTGGACCAAATAGACGTTCACGCCGATTAATGGCTGACCAGACAAACTGTCCAACACCTCGCACTGAAAGCTATTCTGAGCCTGGATGATGGTGCCATAGAGAAGCAATCCGATTAATATCATGAATCTATTTGCACCCATTTTCAGCGATTTTAATTTTTGTCGTTGTCTGCTTTCTCTTGACTGATAATATCTCCCTGGTCATTCAAAAGCACCTCCGTGATTTCCTTCCCACCTCTTAACTCCACTTCAAATCCATGGGATAAGTCAGGTCTCTGTACGATGGCGGCTTCTCTTATCCGCATCCCCATAAATTTGGTCTGGAGGACGGAGTTAATGATCGCAGGCAATTCATCCTTTTCGATTTCGGTTTCAGTCTCCTTCCATTGTCCATCGGCAGCAAAAGTCGCTGATAATTCATCCCCATTCTGTCTAAACTCGGCTTCCCAGATACCATCTTCTTCCATTTGCCATTATAATTTTTGTGCTCCGGCAAATTGGATATTGAATGCATTTTGCACCTCTGAAGGAACCACTTTCGAAGATTGGGCAAAAGACTCTGCTAAACCGGTGGTAGTGATTATAATAATGATAAGCCATTTGTTTTTCATAATCTCAAATTTAAGGAATGATTGGATGGTTCAAAATTGCCAATCAATTCTGTGTTTAATCTGGAAATATTCCGCTCAAAAATGGATTTTAAAAATATGATACCCGTCTAAAAAGGCATAGGTTAATCTCCATCCATGGTGCTCGGCAATCTTGCGCGATATGGCTAAACCCAAACCATAGGAGTGACCGGTTTCCCGAGGATCCCGATAAAAGCGATCAAAAATTTTTTCAGGTCGATTCAAGGGATTTGATCCCTGGTTTTTCAGAATAAAATAATCATTTGATAATTCAACCCTTATGTTACCATTGGTCCGGGTATAGCGCATGGCGTTTTCAAATAGGTTTTTCAATAAAACATCCAGCAATGTAGTATTGACCTGATCCAGGGTCACCGGGACCAATTGAATCGTCCAGTTGAAATTCGTTTCAATTTCCATTTCCCGGATCTTTGCAAGTGCAGTTTGTATTTCTTCATCCAACCGGACCGTTGCATTCCTTTTATACTGCTGGCCTTCAATCCTGGCAAAAAAGAGCAGTTCATTGATCAGTTTACTCATACGACTGGTATCGTCATACAATTCGAGCACTATGGCCTCTCGATTTTTAGATGGATCATTGATCAATTGCTCCAGTTTTGCGCGCATCAAACTCAGCGGCGTTTGTAACTCGTGGCTTACATTCCCGGTAAATTCTTTCAGGTTACGGTATTCCAGTCTGACTTTATCCATCAGGGAAAACAATTCCTGATTTAGGTCCTGAAATTCATCAATGTCAGTCACCGGCAATTGTATGGACTGTTCCTGATTGGCATTGAATGACCTTAATTGAGACAGCACCTGGTAAAATGGTCTCCACAAACTCTTAGCTGCGCGATGATTAAGCCAATAACTGATCCCCAGCAAAAAAAGCAGTAAAAAAGCAGTCAAAGCGGATATCGTCGCAATTAGCTCCCTGGCATCAATAATGGGACTCCGATTAATTACCTCATAATGGATTCCGTTCACAGCAACCTGTGTACATCGTTGCCGGAAAACATCAAATTCCTTTTCCAACGGATCAAATATGGTGGTATCCGAAAAAAACGAGGTGTCACCGGTCATCTTTTCCAGTTCATTTATTTCCAGCATAGGTCGCATCGAAACAGGTACTTTGCCTTCTTTTAAGAACTTAATGATCCGTTGCTCATTAATAAATAATTTTTCATCGGCTTCTTCCCGAACTATGTATTGGACTACCCAATAAAATAATCCACCCGAAAGGACCAGGATGATGATCAGAAATGGTAAAAAACGCCGGTTACTGCTTACCAATAATTTCATTGGTTATTCCATTGATAGCCCAACCCATAAATCGTCTGGATTGGATCCTGTCCACCTTCCTCGATGATTTTCTTTCGCAGATTTTTAATGTGACTGTACACCAGATCGAAATTATCGGCAAGGTCCATGTAATCCCCCCATAAATGCTCGG
>JAGQXC010000488.1 GCA_020436785.1 Saprospiraceae bacterium
ACAAGCCGACCAACTGTCCTCGTACCGGACCACGGTAACTGCCAGGATCGATTTGGCGGCAGATCAGTTGACTTCGGTTCAGGCGGAAGTGGGTCCCAACCAGAAGGTCAAGGAGGTAAATCTCCAGTTGGTCAACGGAGAGCTGGTCCTGCAATACGAACTTGATTTTGCCAGCAATGAAGACTATTGCGATGTGGCCATCGACGTGTCGCTTGACCGGAGACCTTTACCCATCAAAACCTATGACTTACTCGGCAACACCGGAACCCAGCAGCGGGAAGACCCGGCACACAAGACGGTTATCCTAACGCACCTGCTCGAAAATTATTTGGATCTGAAGGGGGATTTAATGCTCACCATTAATGCGAAATTTTCCGGTACCCGGATCTTGCGTTACGGGGTTACCTGTGATGGTCCCCGGCCAGCATTCACCCCAAGACAAAAGTTGCCCCATTACCTGGTGGCTGGGGCCAGTGCGGGCATGATCGGTGTTGCCCAGATCTTCAAGTCTTCCAGCAATCAGACCTATTCGGAGTATGAGCATTATCAAAGAGACCATCCGGAGGATGGCACACGGGAGGCTTTTGACCGACTTTATCAGGACGCTAATTCCGACCACAAGATTTATTGGATCCTGCAATACGGAGGCGGAGCGATTCTGGCAGCCAATGTGACCTGGTTTGTGGTGCGTGCGGTTCGCAACAAACGGGCAGGAAAAGAATACGACGAATACTGTGCACCGGCCAAGGTGGGTTTCCAACCTTATGTAGGCCGACCTGAATCGCTGACAGGTACAGAAACGGGATTCAGTCTAACTTATCATTTTTAAACAGGAATTATGAAACCGTTCAGCCAATTCGTAGGCATCATCTTTTTGGCACTTCCTACGCTGGGCAGTTCTCAATCCCAGTGTTTTAAAGAATTTTTGGATCTGGGTGTCCAGGCTTATAACCGGGAGGACTTCCAGGGCGCCTTTGCCAATTTCAGGGCCATCTCCGGTTGCGATCAACTGACCACGAATCAGGTGCGCCAGATGAACGAATGGATCGATAAAGCCAACAAAGGCTATGCAGACTTTATGACGAAAGCCCGTAAGGATGCGGAAGATGCGAGGGACCGCGCCCTGAATGCGTTGGATGAAGCCCAGCAGGCCCGGGATGAGGCCCAGCTTCAGGCCTCGATCTCCGAGGCGAACCGGTTGGCGTTCATCGCCAGTCAGGAAGTTGAAAAAGGCAATGGAAACGACGCACTGGTGTTGGCTTACCGGGCCATGGACCTGACCCGGAAGCATCCGACGCCATCCATCCTCCTGTCTTTTGGCAATGCCATCGATGCCTCCTATGGTACGACCCTGGCAGGACATGACCAGGACGTTCTTTCGATGAACATCACACCCGACCATCAAGCGATCATTACCAGCTCGGCCGATGGTACGGTTAAGATCTGGAACCCGGAAGGCGCATTACAGCACACGTTGTCCGGTATCAGTTCGTATTGTTCCAAGGTGATATTAGCTCCTTCCAACGATCGTTTTCTGGCCGTGAATGCAGACAGAAAGGTCTCCGTCTATTCCCTGGATGGAAAGATTTTGGCCTCAACGCCAACCCAAAACGAAGAAATTGCCGCTTTGGCGATATCCCATGATGGATCGACTTTTGCAACCGGGGGGCGGGATGGCCAGGCCAGCCTTTTTGATTGGCAGGGTAATTTGATCGCCTCGCTGAACGGACACCAGGCTCCGGTAAATGCGGTACAATTTTCGCCCGATGACTCCAAAATACTCACCGTATCAACAGATAAGACCGCACGCATGTGGCGTCGATCGGATGGGACATTCATTTCGACGCTTCAGGATCCGGCAGGATTCATTTATCAAGCCGCTTTTTCACCGGATGGTAACCGGATTTTACTGGCTTCATCCGACCACTTCGCCTACCTGTACGATGGCAATGGTCAGCTAATCCAAAAACTCGCGGGCCATGATGCGCCGGTGGTTTGTGCGGCCCTATCCATTAATCACGTTTTGCTCACCGCATCACTGGACGGGAAGGTCATGCTCTGGGACCAGGATGGGAATCACAAGGTAACGAAATCGGCTCATGAACAAGCGATTACCCTTGCGGGCTTCTCGCCGGATGGTAATTATTGGTTTACCGGTTCCCGGGATCATACAGTAAAAATCTGGACCGTAGAAGGGACCTTAAAAGCCATCTTAAATCAGCACCTGGGCGCAATCAATGACATTGTATTTTCGCCGGACAGCCAATTGATACTAACGGCATCGGCGGACCATACAGCAAAGCTGTGGGATCTAGCCGGGAATTTACGAATGAATCAGGATGCATTTCAGGGGGAGGTGCTTGCAGCCGGATTTACATCCGACGGTAATTTGCTCTGGTCCTGTTCTTCCGATGGCGGCGCCCATGTGGTAGACAATCCCGAAGTTTTGTTTGCGAAATTGACCGAACACCCGGTTCTGCCTGATGAACGGCAGATCGAGTTGTATCATTTGAATGGTCAATAAGGTTCACCCGCAGCGAATTTCGTATCTTCAACTATAAACCAATTGAAAATGAAAAGCATAGTCTTTCGGTTGATTATTGCAAGCCTGTTCATCATTTTTATCCTGCCTCAGGTAAGATCCCAAACCACCCAGCGCTTCAGCAAGCAGGTCTATGTGGATGAACAGGGTGACAGCCTGCAGTATCGGCTTTTGTACCCTGATGCCAATCCGCACCGGAAATACCCCCTGGTTATATTCTTACATGGCTCGGGTGAGCGGGGAAGCGATAATGATGCCCAGCTTCAGTGGGGTGTCATGCAATTTGCTACGGACGAAAATATGATGCAACATCCGGCCGTGGTCATCGCCCCGCAATGCCCCAGAGGGGTAGCCTGGTCGAACTTTGATCGTGCAACGATGAAACTAAATCCGGATCCTTCCAAACCAATGCATTTATTGATGGGCCTGATCCATAAAA
>JAGQXC010000065.1 GCA_020436785.1 Saprospiraceae bacterium
AATGGACGCATACATCATCAAAGCCTATCGTTCTGCTGTTGGAAAAGCTAAAAAGGGCGGATTTCGTTTTTACCGGTCGGACGATCTGGCCGTAGAGATCATCAAGCATTTATTACAGGAAACACCTGAATTGGATCCCAAAATGGTGGACGACGTCATTGTGGGTTGTGCCAATCCGGAAGGCGAACAAGGCCTGCAAATAGGACGGCAGATTTCAGTACGTGCGTTGGGTAAAGAAGTGCCCGGGATGACGGTAAACCGGTATTGTGCCTCGGGACTGGAGACCATCTCGATCGCAGTGGCTAAGATCCGGGCCGGTATGGGTGAATGCTTCATTGCCGGCGGGGTAGAAAGCATGAGTATGATTCCCATGGAAGGCTATAAGTTGGCGCCCTCTTACCAGGTAGCCACCCACACCCCAAATTATGTAGTCGGTATGGGACTCACTGCCGAAGCTGTCGCAAAAAAATACGGTGTGAGCCGGGAGGACCAGGATGTGTTCGCGCTGCGGTCTCACACGCTGGCGGCAGCAGCCATTGAGGAAGGTAAATTCAAAAACGAAATCGTACCGGTCCCGGTCGAAGAAATTTATGTCGAAGATGGTCAGCGGAAGGAGCGCTCCTGGGTCGTCGATACGGATGAAGGCGTACGTGCCGACACCAGCCTGGAAGCATTGGGAAAATTGAAACCAGTCTTTGCCAATGGCGGATCGGTGACCGCAGGCAACTCTTCGCAGACTTCCGATGGAGCTTCCTTTACCCTGGTGATGAGTGAACGGCTGGTCAAGGAATTAAACCTGACCCCGATCGCCCGCCTGGTCAGTTGTTCGGTGGCGGGTGTGGAACCGCTTTATATGGGCATCGGTCCTTGTGTTGCCATTCCCAAGGCCCTGCAACAAGGCGGATTAAAGCTGGACGACATTCAATTGATCGAACTAAATGAAGCGTTTGCAGCTCAGTCCCTGGCCGTGATCCGTGAAGCTCATCTGAACCCGGAGATCGTCAATGTCAATGGTGGTGCCATTGCCCTGGGGCACCCGCTCGGATGCACCGGTGCAAAACTGAGTACGCAGCTATTTAATGAATTGCGACGACGCAATCAGCAATACGGCATGGTGACTGCCTGCGTGGGTGGCGGACAGGGAATTGCGGGGATTTATGAATTGTTAAATTAAAAGGTGATGAGGTTTGGGATTTAAGCATTCTTGAACAGCAAATTGAAACCTTCTCATGGATCCTTAAAATCGCCAACGTTCCCTGCTCGCTAATCATTTGCTCATCTCTTATAATCTCCTGGCTACTTATAGGCCGTCACCGGCACAATGCTGCCATCCGGGTTGTAGTGCAATTCCGTCACCTTGACGCAACGCAAATGGGTCTTGCCTCCCGACAAAGTGGAGTCGTGGTAAAACAGATACCATTTCCCCTGGAATTCCACAATCGAATGGTGATTGGTCCAGCCGACTACCGGATTGAGGACCACCCCCTGATAGGTGAACGGACCATAGGGATTGTCCCCGGTGGCGTAAACGATGTAATGGGTGTCACCCGTCGAATACGACAGATAATATTTACCCTGGTATTTATGCATCCAGGGCGCCTCGAAGTAGCGCCGGTCATGGTCTCCGGCAAGCAAGGGCTGCCCCTGCTGATCTTGGATCCGGATTTCCTGAACCGGTTCGGCCAACATAGTCATGTTGTCCGCCAACCTGGCGATACGTGGTCCCATCGCCGGCTGTCCGGGATCTGGTTCCGTTCCATCCTGATCATAACTGCCGCTACGCCAGCGCTGAAGCTGACCACCCCAGATCCCTCCGAAATACAGGTAAAATGAACCATTATCATCCTGATATACTGCCGGGTCGATGCTGTAGGTTCCCGCCATCGGTTCCGGCAGTGCTTTAAATGGACCGGCAGGACTGGCACTGGTCGCGACCCCGATGTGGAATACATCCGACTTATCCTTCGCCGGAAAATATAAATAGTACGTGCCATCCTTAAAGGCCGCATCCGGAGCCCACAATTGTCGTCCTGCCCAGGGGATGGCATTGATGTCCAAAGCGACACCATGATCGGTCACCGGACCTCCCACATTTTCCATCGACAGGACATGGTAATCCACCATGCCAAAATGGTCACCGAGATCGTTTTCGGGAATTCCAGCCTCCCAGTCGTGCGATGGATAGACAAATAATTTATCCTCAAAAACATGTGCCGACGGGTCAGCCGTAAAGATATCTTTAATCAAAGGTCCGGAAATCGGCTTCACAGAAACCTGATTTTCGAGCATTGCTTCCATTGCCTCTTCTTCTTCCTCCTCCCCTTCGTCTTCGTCACGATATCCCTCCGACGACTCGTTGCAGGCCAGGACTATCAAAAAAAGAGGTATTAATAACAAGTATATTCGCAGGTACCATCTACTGGAGGTCATCATAAACTTGGCTTTGATCATAAACACCGAAAATAGACATTGTCGGTTGGATTTTGCAGACTAATTGGAAGGATTGCTTTTTTTAGCGGTCACATTTGCATCTGGGGGAATGCATCATGCTGAGGATGACTTTGGCAAAAAAATGATTATTACCGGGTGTTGATTTTTCTCTAACCTTGGACCCCATACCTCGCACCCTGTTTGCTATTCGCTTCTCGCTTTTCGCTGATCGCAGGAGTTCCATCCTTTTCCTTTGTTCCTTCTCCCTTATCCGGGCACCCCATACCCCGCACCTCGTACCCCATACCTCGCACCTCGCATCCCGCTACCTCGTACCCCGCGACCTCATTGCCTCATTGCCCGCCGCGACCTAAATGTTAACTGGAGGCACAGCTCAATCAGGAGATCGTCAATCTCAATGGTGGTGCCATCGCCCTGGGGTATCCGATCGGTGGTACCGGTCCCAAAATAAGCACCCAAATCTTCAACGAACTGCGTCGCTGTGATAAGTAATACGGCATGATCACACCTTGTTTGGAAGAGGGGCAAGGGATAGCAGGGGTTTATGAGTTATTGAACAAACTGATTACCTAAATAGTATTTCTATTCATCTTAATGAACTGATATACACTTTATCACAATTTCTGTTGACTTTAGCAATACTTAAACGGATAACCAAATCTCTTGACTACTCCGCAGATTAAAGCTTTCAACAGTTCCAATAATATAAATTAACTACTTTATTGTTCATTGCCGCAACTCATTATGCAACTGGTATTTGCAGCGGCTGGGGCACAGGGACACTGACTATAAACTACATCCAGCCATATCCATATCCTCTGAGGAAATGAACATTCGTAGGCATTAGCCTTTGGAACTACAATTAACCCAACTAATAAAAAAATTAAAATTTTAATTATTCTTTTCATGACTTTAATTTTTTTAATTAGTTAAACCAAATATTTTTTCCACATCCACAATGTAAAAAATCATAGCATGTTCATCTAAATAATACCGTTTCCTGAAATAAACATCACCCGTTTCAGATATTAAATCCATACTACCAAATGTATTGGGCAGTTTCAACTCCTTTGTAAAACTCAATTCGTTATCGACCAATTTCAAATACAAAGAATATTGTTGATTATATCTAAAAAGTGCCTCTTGCATTGACTCATCTTTTTCAACAACAAAATCTAATGATGCAATGTAAGACACCAAAATAAAGTTTGCATAAGATAGCATATTATCCAATGAAGCATTACGAGTTCTATTTAAAAGTATATCGCCATAATCATGAGATTCTTCGAAGTATTTTAGATTAAGACTAATTGAAGAAATATAGAATGGATTATCTTCTGACAATTGAAAAACATGAATACGCGGATCAGGGTTTATCATTTCATACAACCTGGAATCAACTTTATTCAAGGCTAAACGGATATCTCTTGAATAATCATACTTCATTATTACCTCATTATCCGGCGGAAACCCGATATTAATATAACTTGTATCTTTATCAAGATCATAAAAATTAACAAATTTCATTTTGCTCAAATTAATTCCGCCACTTTTATCAACTCCAGTGGTTTAATATAAATGAATTAAATAATTATCCCAAGAAAAGATTTTCAATGGTGGCATAAACAATAAAGACGTATTCTCCTTCGTACGAGCCTCAAATTGGCCATTTGTCCAAAAAAAATATCCTTTATTCGTAACGAAAATAAATTGATTTTCACCAATAAAAGCAGCAGAATTTAAATTATAACCTATTTTATCCGGACCGTCTCCAAATAAATCAAGATCATACATTAGCTGGCCAGATTTGGCATAAATAAATACTTGAGGATATTGCATGTCATAAAACATAAAATATTGACCTTTCCATTGATCTATTAACCACAAATTCTTATCAGTATTAAACACAACAGAGTCAGTCACATATGAATTCGGCAGCAATTCATATCCATCATTCAATCTAGTACCTGATGTACAATTTATACCTGCTACCAAAATCACTAAAATGAAAATATTACTTAGTTGTGGGAACCTCATGCCAAAATTATTAAGAATAGAATTAAACTAGGTCTAGGAGTGCTTCCAATAAAATAGTCGTAATTTCATTAAATTTAACAGCCCTGAACATTGACCAAATCTATGTTTTTTTAATTAAACGCAATAGCGGAAATGTTAAAATGAATATATCTTTTATTTCTTTAATCATTCTACCTATAGGCATGCAATATTGAAGATATCACAAACTTATTGCTGTACAATTGTTTAAACTTCGTCGCGATGCAAATGGTGTTAGTAATTTACATTTGCTCATTCGGCGACCACCTCCATCTTCGTTCCGGTCAGTCCTTCGCTGGTGGCTTGAATGATTATGGTACCCTTTTCACCCGTTGACTGCAGGATGACCAGGCATTTTCCATTAAAGGCATTGCGGCTTTCTGCCTTAAACGGCTCCAAACTGGTCTGTAACCCATTGTCAACGCCGGCGATGAAAGCCGGGCCGCTGATGCTAAACGCCACGTGGTTGTTGGCATTGGGAACCATGATGCCTTTGTCATCGAGAATGCGAACGGTGATGAATGACAAATCACGGCCATCGGCCTGGATGTGGTCCCGGTCAGCCGTCATCTCGATTTTTGCCGGTTCGCCGGCCGTCTGTACCATGGTTTCCAGCACCTGACGGCCCTCCTTACGGCTTACTGCACGCAACACTCCCGGTTCAAAAACGGTTCGCCACTGCACATGCAGGGAGTCCCCAATTTTCTTTTGAACACCAAGAGAGCGGCCATTGAGGTAAAGTTCTACCTCATCCGCCTGATTGTAATAAGCCCATACGTCGACGGTATCTCCTGGTGACCAGTTCCAATGCGGCAGTAAATGCAATACCGGCTTATCGGTCCAAACGCTCTGGTAAAGGTAATAGGCATCCTTAGGGAAACCGGCCAAATCCACAATCCCGAAATAAGAACTCCGGGCAGGATATCCGTAGGGGGTAGGCTCACCCAGGTAATCAAATCCGGTCCAGATGAATGTCCCAGCCATGGCATCCAGCCGGAAAAACTCCTGCAAAGACTCCTCATGGGTGGAAGCCCACGAGGCGCAAAAATTATCATAGGAAGACGCGACCATATCGCGGCCGGTACTGTCGTCCCCGGGAGGGAGGAAACCTGCCCGGGTAATCTGGTCGGAGGGCATCCGGTAATAGCCCCTGGTCTCAAAGGCGGATGCCGCCTCTGTCGCCAGAAAAGGTTTGTCACCCCACATTTCCTGGGCAGTAGACCAATAAGGATGTCGGTAATTGTAGCAGATCAGGTCTTCCTGGCCGGTGCGTAGCAGAGCATTTTGCGGATTTACCTGGTCGATGGCTACCGTCACCGGACGGGTTTTATCCAGGCCACGGACGGTTTTCTTCAACTCGAAGAAGGTGTAATATCCACTGCTATCGACGACCCCGGTATTGATCCATTTCCCATCCTGAAATTTCCAGATGGCCGTTGACTGTTCCGGAATTTCATTGCCCACACTCCACATCATCACCGATGGATGATTGCGGTCACGCAGGATTTGATCCTGGAGGTCCCGGGTATGCCATTCGTCCCAGTAAAGATGATAATCGTATGGATTCTTGGGACGTTTCCACATATCAAACGCTTCATCCATCACGACGAAGCCCATTTGATCACACAGGTCCAGCCACTCGGGTGCGGGCGGATTGTGTGACGTGCGGATGGCATTGACACCCATGCCCCGGAGGATCTCCAATTGCCGTTGCATGGCCCGGGTATTTACCGCAGATCCCAGTGCCCCCAGATCGTGATGCATGCAGACTCCAAACAGACGCAGACGCTTCCCGTTAAGGATCAGGCCCTGTTGGGGATCAAAATGAAAATCACGAATCCCAAATGGAGTCTCGTACCGGTCGATCAACTCACCGGCCTGGTTTCTGACATCGGTTTGCAGAGTGTACATTTCCGGTTGCTCCACCGACCACCGCCGGGGTTGTTTGATCAAAAGTTCATCTTGAGTCTCCAGCAATGCGCCCGGATGGGCCTGTAATTTTTGCTCTTTTCGGTTAATCTGTCGCCCCTCCGCATCCAGAACCGTTTGAATGACGCGAAGATTCGTAGCCATCGTATAATGTTGCCGTATCCTGGTTTCAACCTGAACAATGGCCTGGCTATCCGAAACCTCGGGGGTTAGCACATGGGTACCCCATTGATCGACATAGGCTTCCTGCGTGGTTATCAGTCGGACATGCCGGTAAATGCCGGAACCGGAATACCAGCGAGAATTCGGTTGTTGCGAATTGTCCACCCGTACGGCAATGACATTTTCCCTTCCCCAATGAAAATTCGGCGTCAAATCGTATTGAAAGGAGATGTATCCATTTGGCCTTTTACCCAGGTATTGTCCATTGATCCAAACTTCCGAATTGCAATAGATGCCGTCAAACTGGATAAAAACATGCTTGCCGATCGAATCTGGCGAGGACTTGAATTGCTTCCGGTACCAGCCGATGCCACCGGGCAATGCTCCACCGCCGGCGCCGGCCGGGTTATCACGGGAAAACTGACCCTCGATGCTCCAATCGTGGGGAACATTGAGCGGTCGCCAGCCCTCATCGTTGAAAGATATTTCTTTGGCTTGTGGCACATCCCCGAGGTGAAATCGCCAATCCTGATCAAAATTTTCGATCACCCGGCCGGCGACCGGCGCATCATAGGTGGGTTGACAGGCCATCTGGACAGCTAAAAGTGCGACCACGGGGATCATTGTCCCGGTTATTCCTCTCATGACGTAACCAATTTTGCGAAAGGCCAAGGTACGAATATTGGATTTAGGATTTAGGATTTAGGATTTGGGATTTGGGATTTAGGATTTAGGATTTAGGATTTGGGATTTGGCCTATGAAAACATATTTGTTCTTCCTGGGAATTATATCCGCTCATGGGATACGATTTAAAGTATTCCCTTGGAATCAACCGAACACCGATGTGATCAATCCATTCAACCGCATCCACCAAAGTCAGTGTTTATTTAAAATTTGGACGAGTTTAATTGAACAGCTATTGGCCCTATGTCGTTAGATAGCCTATGAACAATGGTAATTATTCCACCCTCGATCCGGCCACCGTCCGGGTCGTAGTACTGGGAGCTTCCCCCAATCCGGCGCGTATTTCCTACGAAGCCACCAGACGCCTGGCTCATAAAGGTTTTGACGTCATACCGGTAGGTAAAAGTAAGGGTGAAATTGAAGGTATCCGCATCCGGACCGACCAACCCCTTCTTGAGAAGGTTCACACGCTGTCTTTATATGTTGGTCCGGATAATCAGCCTCCTCTGTACGATTACATCCTTGCCTTGAAGCCTCAGCGTATCATTTTCAATCCAGGCACCGAAAACCCGGAACTGAAATTGCAGGCCGAAGAAGCTGGCATTGAGACCGAATATGCCTGCAACCTGGTCCTATTGGCCACCGATCAGTTTTTGTAATTTCTTTGCAAATTCGGTCTGCGAATTCCAAAATGCATTTGATGGGTTTGCTCAGTTTGTCATAAATCATGCAACCAACTATGTTTCCATACCTACTTCCTTAATACCATGATGCTTATCGCAGGTTTAGCGGCCATTCTAAGCAGAATTAGTGATATTCGTGGCGAACTCACATGCGATGACCAGGCACTTTCAATTCACTCCATACCTATATTTCATCCAGTTCACCTGGTTACTCACGCTTTGTTCAACGAATCTTCACGCCCAACGTACCATTCACACCTGTCCGGGAGATTCCGTCCTTTTATCCACTTCCATCCCCGGCATCGGATACGAGTGGTCCCCTGCTTCGGGTATGGCTGCCCCCAAACGGCCCACGACCACTGTAAAAGTGCAAGCTACCGCCACCTATGTTTGTACCATTTACCAGGTGCTGAATAACCTGATCGTCAATGCCAGCTTTGACCAGGGTAATCTGGGATTCCACAGTGATTATTCCTACAATCCTTCCGCCCAGTCCGGACGCTATTATGTAACCAACCAACGGACCGACTCCTGGTGGAACGGATTCAGCCACTGTGTTGACCATACCACCGGACGGGATAGCATGCTGCTGGTAGACGGCGCTTCGGTTCCGGATGCGCGCGTATGGTGCCAGGACATCCCTGTTCAACCCAACACCACTTATGCTTTCTCCTGCTGGATCCAGAACATTTGCACCTGTGGCGCTCCACCCCGCCTGCAGTTTGCCATCAACGGCACCAAACTGGGTAACGACTTCCTCGTCACCCCGATCAACTGCCTATGGACTCAATTCTACGAGCTATGGAATTCCGGCTCCGACACCCTGGCCGGCATCTGCATCCTCAACCAGAACCTGAATCCGGATGGTAATGACTTTGCCCTGGACGACATCGGATTCCAACCCATCCAACTGGCTTACGATACCATCCGGGTGATCACAGACGCACCGCCTCCGGTTGGCCACCAAACCATCGGATTATGTCCGGGCAGTACATATATATTTAATAATCATCAATATGATGAGGCCGGATTTTATGCCGACACGTTGCGCGAATTACCTGGTTGCGACAGCATTGTGATGACCCTACTTGAGCCGGTTGATTTTGCCATCCATGCCGGACCGGACCGTGAAATTGAAAACGGTGATACGGCTTTGCTCAACATTCAGGCACCAGAACTGGATGGCTTGCAGTGGTCCTGGGCACCCGTGAATGACCTATCTTGTTCGGACTGTCCGGCGCCTGTCGCCTCTCCTTCGGCAAATACCACCTATCAGGTCACGGTGACAGATCCGGCTACAGGTTGCTCGGCCACGGACGCACTAACCATCAGAGTGGTGCCCTGCCGCCGGATATTCATCCCTAACGCATTCAGCCCTAATGGTGATGGCATCAACGATTATTTCGCTCCTTCGCTGGGACAATGCGTTCGCCGGGTACGTAACCTGAGGATCCTGGATCGCTGGGGAAATCTGGTGTTTGAAGAGGAGAACGCAGATACCCAAAGCCGATACGCGGGATGGGACGGCACGTACCGGCAGCACATCATGCCCCCGGGGGTTTATGTGTATCAGATCCTGATCGAATATGGCAATGGCACCACATCCTGGATGACTGGCGACCTGACCCTGTTCCACTAATTTCTGGCTAAGGAAACCTGCCTAAACCATTATTTTTTTTCATCTTGAAAGTAAAAATCACCGTTTACAATGGATAGAAAGTTCGTCCTCGCTTTACTTACGTTGATTGCTCTCTGTAGTAGTCAACGATTTACTTTCGCTCAAACAACGTCTTTTGCTTTCGGAGACTTGTTGCCGGATGCTCCGGAATTAGCCGCGCGGGATTCATTTGCTGTAGGCGTCCGTACCATCACCATCGTGCATCCCCGGCAACCGGACATCCTGAATCGACAAGATGGGGAGACACCACTTTACGACCGTCCTTTGACCCTTGAAATTTGGTATCCGGCCGCACCTGGCACCAACGCCCGGCAAACCGAGACGTATCATCAGGTGATGGGAAATCATGGTGACTCCACCCGTCCCATCATTCCGTTCACCTTTCTCGGACGGTGTGTCCGCGATGCCGAACCGGATCGATTGCACGGCCCCTACCCGCTGGTGATTGTTTCCCATGGGTATACGGGTTCGCGCTATCTGATGACCTATCTGACTGAAAATCTGGCCTCCAAAGGGTATGTCGTGGTCGCCATTGATCACACGGAATCAACTTTCCGGGATGCCGCGGCTTTTTACAGCACCCTGTTGCACCGCCCCCTGGATCAATTGTTTACACTGGATGAAATTGGCCGGCTGTCACAATCCGGCAGTGGGAATTTCCTGGCAGGTTTGGTGGATGCAGACCATGCCGGGCTAATTGGTTACTCGATGGGTGGTTATGGTGCGCTGAATACCACCGGTGCCGGTTTCAGCCAACGGGCGGTAGGATTATTCGGCGGCATGACAGGCGGCAGTGAGGACCTGGCCCAGCGGGCAGCCGGCTCCAACGTTTATGAAAACTCTCAGGATCCCCGATTTAAGGCCGTGGTCGCCTTTGCGCCATGGGGTATGAATGTCGGCGTTTGGGATTCTATTGGCCTGTCAGGCCTGCACTTGCCAACGCTTTTTGTAGCCGGCGATCAGGATGATATCTCCGGTTATGAAAACGGGACTAAAAAAATCTTTGATCTGGCCACCCATGCCGAACGCTACTTACTGACTTATATCAATGCCCGGCACAATGTAGCCCCAAATCCTCCACCGGTTGAGAGTTTTCAACCAGGATTAAATATCAACGAATACCTGCGATATGCGGACTCCGTATGGGATATGCGTCGCATCAACAACATCAACCAACATTTTGTCACGGCCTTTTTAGGTTATTACCTGAAAGGTATGCCGTACCAGGATTATCTGGATTTAAGTCCCGATGCCAATCAGGAGATCTGGAAAGGATTCAAGCCCAGGACCTCGGTAGGATTAAAATGGGCCCATCAACCGGCTAAGTAAAAGACCATCAACCCTGCATCCTTATCGTTTGACTTTTAAGGCCACAAATGAGTGGGGAGGTAAATGGATTTGAAAGGCATGTTGCTCAGGTGAAAGCATCCGTCCCCAAAACCTGACTTCCGGGATGACCGTTTCATCCAGCACCTTTGAGGTAACCAGATCAATGAGTTGCTCTGGCTTTTCGGACG
>JAGQXC010000489.1 GCA_020436785.1 Saprospiraceae bacterium
GGTATTCTCTCCCTTCCACTCCGGTCGCGGTGTACTCCAGCCGGTGATCCCGGTAGATCACATCTTTCAATACGCCGGGCGAATACAAAATATGGTTTTCTCGGGGTGGCGCCCATTCCGGAATGGCTGCGAATGCATGATAAAACATTTTGGGACCTTCCCCGTATTCATCCGACCACCAGCTGTTGATGCCTTTGGTAAAGGGACTTTCGAAAGCCATGCCGTTGGGACTGTTGCAATAGGTAACAAAACTGAGGGCACGATACGCTTTTTCCCGGTAGCTGTCATCACCGGACAAGGCATACCACCGGGCGCATTCCGCCGCATATCGAGCTGTCTGATAATCCATTTTTACTAAAAATGAATCCTGTTCGCCAACGATGTTTGCACCAAAAAATGTGGAAGGGTCACCGGGCCAACAGCGATCAACAAAATGTTTTTCAGTCCATTGGATCAGGCCAGGAATGTCTTGCTTCCAGTTTGGATCCATCGTAAGGTCATCCAACAACCAGAGGACAAAATTACTCTTGCTCAAATTGCTTTTGTAGGAATTGCTGCTGATGTCGGTATCCGAGTGTCCGTCTGTCCAGTAGCCGGTTTTCAGCGGATAATCCAACAAAAATACCCGGACCATGTCCCGTACCTTGCTGTAATTTTCCAGGTCTCCCTGCTTAGCTTTTAACAGTTCATCCAATAACTGGTAACAGCCGGTCCAGTTTGCCCCGTAGGGCGCGGTTTCTATTCCGGTACTCAGGAGGACGCGGTAAGGCCATACCGAGTGATTGGCATTGCCGGGTCTGGCATATTTACAGAGAACATCAGCAACCTGAATGGCAGCATCCAAATAATTCTTATTACCTGTAAATTGATACATTCTGAAGTAGGTCAATCCCATTTCACCAGCATGATCTACCTGGATTTCATGGAGTTCAAACCGGCCGGCAGAAGTAAATCCCCGAAACAGTGTGTCGCCTGCATTGGTCGTCGTATAGGGAAATCGCGGCCAGGCAAAATCGGAAGAACTGGTTCCATGAGCCAAGGTATAATCGATAAATTGCACCATGCGGTCCATGACCGAGCGATCACCCGTGTAGGCATAATACAGGCGTGCGGATTCAAACCAATTGAGTATTTTCTCACCAATATCATTCATCCATTGGTCAGGCAGAAGTTCTCCGTTTTTATCGATGTAAGCACAATAGAAATAATATTGGGGATAGTTACTTCTCGGCGGTGGACCCGGGCTGTAAGGGACTTCGTTTTTAATAAAATTCCAACGCAGGTGTAAAAAATGATCAAAAGCCATCTCCTGAGGGGTGTACCAGGGAATGATCTTTCCTTCCCCATCGAGGACAACCCGGTGTCCATTCAATAAAGTGTCGCTCCTGATTTGCGGGTAGATGGCGGTGTCCCCGGCAGGAATCTGAAGTTCACCGGGCAAACTTTGGTTCGCAGGTAATTTCAGCCAACCTCCGAATCCGGCCAAAATCCCCGCTCCCAGCAGTAGTCCGATTAAGCAAATTTTCATTTGATCACATTTAAAAATTAATGCACACACAAGGTCTGACACCATTCCAGCGCGTGAATAACCGGGTCGTTTGCAAAACTCCGGATGAAACCCACGAGCGCCTACCTAATGTATTGCTTTTTACACGGTTCGGCAGCCAGAATGGCACGAAGAATTCACAAAGTGGACTACAGACGGGAGCGAACGTACACCCGGTACCAGGCTTGGATGACGGCTTAGCAAACACCGGACCTGCTTAATTTTAATTAAATATCTTTGCATCCTGAACCAGACGCTAATTTTAAATGGCTCAAATAGTTGCCATCGTTGGCAGACCAAATGTTGGAAAATCAACCTTATACAACCGCCTCATCGGAGAACAGGAAGCCATCATCGATGACATCAGCGGGGTCACGCGGGACCGCAAATACGGCACTTGTGAGTGGAACGGCAAAGCATTTACGGTCATCGACACCGGCGGTTTTGTCCATGGTTCGGACGATGTCTTTGAGTCGGCCATTCGCAACCAGGTCAAGATAGCCATCGACGAAGCCAACATCATCCTCTTCATGGTGGATGTGACGACCGGCATTACCGATATCGATGAAGAAATCGCCAGGATGCTGCGGCGTACGGAGAAAGATGTCATGCTCATTGTGAACAAGGCGGACAATCCCAACCGGATGCTGATGGCCAATGAATTTTATAGCCTGGGATTCGAAAATACCTTTTTCTTGTCGGCCATCTCCGGGTCAGGTACCGGGGAAATCCTGGACGCCATTGCCGAGCGCATCGAATTCCAGGAAGACAATGAGGATGAACCACAACTCCCGCGATTTGCCATCATTGGTCAGCCCAATGTGGGTAAGTCGTCCCTCTCCAACGCATTGCTGGGCTTCGAGCGCAACATCGTCACCGAGATTGCCGGAACCACCAGGGACTCCATCCATTCCCACTACAACCAGTTTGGCAAGGAGTTCCTGTTGATCGATACTGCCGGACTGCGTAAAAAAGGGAAAGTCCACGAGGACCTGGAATTTTATTCGGTGATCCGGGCCATCCGGGCGGTCGAAGAAGCCGATGTATGCCTTTTACTGATTGACGCGACGCAGGGTATTGAAGCTCAGGACATGCAGATCTTTCAATTAGCTGTACGCCGCCGCAAAGGCATCGTACTGTTGGTCAACAAATGGGACCTGGTGGAAAAAGAAACCAATACCGCCAAAGAATTTGAAGAACGCATCAAGGGCAAACTGGCTCCTTTCAAAGATGTGCCGGTTGTATTTGTGTCTGCCACAGAGAAAACCCGGATTTTTAAGGCCATCGAGGTCGCCCTTGACGTGTATGAACGCCGGAATCAAAAAATCAAAACGTCGGAATTAAACAATTGGCTGGAAGAGGTCACCAATGCCTATCCCCCACCCTCGCACCGGGGAAAATTTGTCAAAATTAAATACGGCAATCAACTGCCCCTGGCTTATCCGGCCTTCGCCTTTTTCTGCAATTACCCTTCAGCCGTCAAGGGATCGTACAAGAATTACCTCGAAAACCAATTGCGTAAGTCGTACAACTTCACCGGGGTTCCCATTGCCATCTATTTCCGTGAAAAATAGCCCTATGCAGATCATCGAAACGGCCCTTCCCGGCGTATTGATCCTGGAGCCGAAAGTTTTTGCCGACCACCGCGGTTATTTCTTTGAGAGTTATAACCGCAACACCCATAGACACCTGGGACTGGAATTTGATTTTTGCCAGGATAATGAGGCCCAATCAGAATATGGTGTGTTGCGGGGATTGCATTACCAGACGGGTGAGGCCGCCCAAACTAAATTGGTGCGGGTCATTGTTGGTGAAGTGCTTGATGTTGCTGTCGATATTCGCCCCGATTCGCCTACCTACGGTCAGCACGTAGGTGTCCGTCTGAGTGCCGGAAATAAACGTCAACTCCTGGTCCCGAAGGGATTTGCCCATGGCTATGTGGTACTCAGTGATACGGCCATCTTCAGTTATAAGTGTGATGCATTTTATTCCAGGGACGCCGAAGGTGGCATTTATTTTGCCGATGAGCAACTGGGAATTGACTGGATGGTGCCCCCCGAATCCATTAAATTATCTGAGAAAGACCAAAATCTCCCTTCTTTTGGCCAGCACCGATAAACCATATCCCGTCGTCATGGTCCTGGGATCCGGTGGACAACTGGGCCAGGAGTTCAAATACCTGCACGCCCATGGTTCCTGGCGTTGGCAGCCCTGTTTTTTTGATCACCGCCAGGCTGATCTGGAGCATCCCGGGCAGATCAGCAGCCTGATCCGGGAATACAAACCGGCGATCATCATCAATGCGGCCGCCTATACGGCCGTCGACCGTGCCGAGTCCGAACCGGACCAGGCAATGCGCATTAATGGCCTTGGTCCATCCCGCTTGGCGGAGGTTTGTGCCAACGAGGACATCTTTCTGATCCATTTCTCAACCGATTACGTTTACCACAATGGATTGACCCGGCCGCTGAGGGAGGACGATCCGGTCCATCCACAAAGTGTCTACGCCCGCACCAAATTATCCGGTGAGCAGGCCGTACGGGTCATCCAGCCGGAAAGCATGGTGTTGCGGACATCGTGGGTTTATTCGCGTTATGGGCAAAATTTTGTCAAAACCATGCTACGGCTGGGCCGCGAAAAGAGTGAAATACGCGTCGTGGATGACCAAATGGGCAGCCCGACCTGGGCCCGTGACCTGGCCGGTGCCGTATTACGGATCATCAATGATCATGGTGGTGATCTGCGTCCATTTGCCGGTGTCTATAATTACAGTAACGAAGGGGAATGCAGTTGGTATGTCTTTGCCAAGGAGATCTTCCGGGAAGCCGGGTTAACGGTCAGGGTACTTGCCATACCAACAACGGATTATCCGACGCCCGCCATACGGCCTCCTTATTCCGTTTTGGATAAAACAAAATTCAAAGCAACTTTTCGTTTGACGATACCTGCCTGGCAGGACAGTTTGAAAGCCTGTTTGCCGGAGTTACTTCACGCCTGAACTTCTATCCGGAAATTTATAGGGTCTACATTAATCCCGGGCCGAGACCCTAACTCCAACCGGGCCCTGTCCTGAGCTACACGAACTGCTCAGGTGTTTACATTTTTCAAACACTTTAAGGACACAAGCGGAACAGTCGCCGCTGCAGGTACAGGCCATAACACATTCCCCAACCCAGTGGGAATCGCCCTGATCGATCACCGGAATGATCACGGATTGCCGGGAATTTTTGATGAGATACGTGCCGACCACTGCCCGGTAGTCATGGCCGTTTTCATCTGAAACGGTGCGTATTCCGGCTTGCTCGACGTTGGCTTCCGGAATATTCAACATCGCGAAGACGTAGGCCCCCGCCTGCGCTTGATCATCAAGCTGGAAGGCCCGGCCATCCAACCACACCTGACTATCCGGTGTCAATTCGAGGTCACGTTGCGAACAGGAAATAAGCCCGCCGAACGTGAATAATAACAACCAATATTTCATAGGTAACAATTGATGGTTGATGGGATAATTTCTGCGTATCAATTCATAAGGTAGTGAATTTTAGGGTGTAAATCAATATCGAATGGGATGCCATACTCTGGATTCAACTGATCGGTGAACCAATAATCAGGTTCGGCAAGTACTTTTCCATTTCAGCTTTCCCAAAAAGATCTGGTCAAAACCTGACAGGATATGATCCGGATCATTGGTTAATCCCGGCCGGTATGGCATTATGGTTAAGGTGCTATTCCGTATTTTTGAAAGACTAATAGCTAAGACGCCATGAACAACCTGGAAACACACTATGGAGAGATTGCTCCCGGAAAATTTTATTTGAAGGCGGATCTGGACACCATTGAGACTTATCTGCGCGACCATTTTTTCCTGGATCCGACCGAAGCGGTCATCCACGCTGAAAAACCGGGCGAAGGCAATATGAATTACGTACTGCGGGTCCGGACCAATATCCGTTCATTTATCGTCAAGCAAGCCCGTCCCTGGGTGGAAAAATATCCGCAGATCCCGGCTCCCGTTGAGCGCAATGCCGTGGAAGCGAGGTACTTTCGGCTGGTGGAAAAATCCCCTGCGTTAAAATCCTTTTCTCCCCAACTGCTCTATGAGGATGTAGCCAACAACATGCTGATCCTGAGTGACCTCGGTCAGGCCAATGATTATTCCTCGATCTACCGGGAAGGAAATTTGGAAGAGGCCGAACTTAAAGCCATAGTGAGCTATTTATCGGCGCTTCACCGAATCCATGAACCTTCCTACCCACGAAATGGCAGCATGCGCACCTTAAATCACGAACACATCTTCCAATATCCCTTTGATCCACAGAATGGATTGGATCTGGATCAAATCCAGCCAGGACTCCGGGATCTGGCCGGTGCTGTCCAAAAAAACCAGCCGTTGAAAAAAAGGATTGAAGCACTGGGAAAGATTTATCTGTCACAAGGGGATGTACTCATCCACGGAGACTTCTACCCGGGCAGTTGGTTGCAATCTTCCGGTGGGTTCAAAGTCATCGATCCGGAATTCAGCTTTAACGGAATTGCTGAATTTGATGTAGCCGTTCTGGTGGCACATCTGATGCTTGCCGGCCAGCCTGACGCCCACCTCAATTACATCCTCCATCACTGCCAGGAACAAAATCAACTCGAAGTTTCATTGATTGCAGGCTTTTGCGGCACCGAAATCCTGCGTCGCATCCTGGGTGTCGCTCAACTTCCTCTGCGGTGGAATCTGAATGAATTGCAGCAATTAGTGGATCAAGCCGTAAATTGCATCATGACCGGAAAAATCGCATCGACGTGCTGAGGTATGCCCTGTCGGCACTTGTATGTCTTTTACTCCTTACCTGTCAGTCTCCGGGTAATGATCACGTGTTATTTACCCCATCTCCGGAACAAGAAAGTCAGGAGTCCCTGCCCTATACGACTCAATCCTTCGATCGGTTGTACGATAAAGTGCTGGGAGCACTGGTCGGTTCGGCCATCGGAGATGCCATGGGAGCGCCTACTGAGATGTGGTCTCGCGAGCAGATCCACCTGGAATACGGGTGGGTCGATTCACTTGATGACATGGTGCGCGAACCCTCCGCCGAGGGTACCTGGGCCTTCAATTTACCGGCCGGAGGGACCACGGACGACACCCGTTGGAAGGTGTTGACTGCTGATTATTATTTGGCTAAACCCGGTGAATTTTATGCAACGACCGGGCCGGAACCCGCCCGCTTCGCCCAATACATTGTTGATCAGTACAACAGTGAATTGCGACGCATGAAGCAAATTGAAAGCTTTGATCCGGCTCCGCTGGAAGCGCAGATGCGGCGTATCAACTGGCTTCAGGAATGGGCACAGGTTGCCAAACCATTTGGTGAAAATGACCTCCGGGCCTACGAAAAAAACCTACACCGCTTTTATGGTGGCGAGATGGTATGCGCGGGCATTCTTTATGCTCCCTTATTGGGAATTATCTATCCGGACGCCCCACAGAATGCTTACCGCACCGGATATGACCTGGCCCTTTTTGATTTGGGCTATGCACGGGACATCACCGGTCTAACGGCAGCCTTAGTTGCCGCAGCCATGGCAGATGACGCGACGCCATCGTCCATCCTGCGTACGCTGAGAGACATCGACCCGGAACATTACTTTGCGAGCAGGCTGGTCGGCCGCAGCAGCTACCGCATTTACCGGGAAGCATTGTCCATTGCCGATGGCGTGGCCGGATTGCCTGCGGTGGACTATCAGAAGCAAGCGTTTGCACGACTGGATGAGCTCAAACAGGATTTCCCTTTTCATGCGGGAGAAATTCACCTGATCAATTTAACGGCCCTGATGGTGAGTCAGTGGAACTTCCGTGATGCCCTGAGCTTTGTGATTAATTATGGTCGGGACAACGATACGGTCGGCGCAGTGACCGGTGCCATTCTTGGGGCCTATTATGGCTATGACAAACTACCCCCGGACCTGACCCAGACCGTCCTGTCCACCAACAAAAACAGGTTGGGAATTGATTTGGAAGACCTGGCCCGTCAGCTGACGGATACCATGATGAAGGTCGGAGTTTCCAAACCCCATGGTACAAACACCAATTAGTCCTCGCGCAGGAAAACAACCGGATTGCGACGGGTCGTGCGATGACTCACCATCCAAACCAAACCCAGAAGGATGGTCAGCGTAAATAACAATGTAACCAGGTAAATCAACGGATTGATGGTGGTATGGTAGGCAAAATTTGCCATCCATTGTTTCGCTCCATACCAACTGACCGGGATACCAATGAGGGAAGAAATCAACAGGAGCGTCACATACTCCCTGCTGATCAATCCATACAACTGCGACTGCCCGGCCCCCACGACCCGGCGAATTGCCAGCTCTTTTTCCCTCCGTCGCAGTGAATACATCAACAGGCTGATGGATCCTATGAAACTGATCATTAGCGTCAGGAGAGCGAGAACAGCCAGAAGGGTGATTTGCAAGCGATCTTGCCGGTACAATTGCTCGAACAACTCATCGAGAAAATGGTACTCCAGCCGGTAGGGAAACAAGTCGTTCCAACTGGATTCAATGCCTGCCATGGTTTGATCCAACTGATCCGGCCGGACCTTGATTAGAAATGTTTGTAACCAGATCGGTTCAACCACCAGGACCAGCGGGTCAATTTTGTTGCGCATCGATTCCTGATGATAGTCCCGGATAACACCGGTAATTGGCCCGTAGGCCAGCTCAAAGCCTCCGATCGCAAAGTTGATTTCCCGACCCAGGGCGTCCTCGGGATACTTAAATCCCAGTTGATGCAATGCCGTTTCATTGACGACGTAAGACCGGCGCTGTTCACGCAGATATTTGGCAGGTGTTAAATCGTCATCAAATTGCGGATATGGATGGAGCGGTCGTTGCAATACGCTATCATTTCCAGCCAAAAACTCCATTTCCATCATGCGGAAAAAATCACCGTCCACGATCTGAATATCCATCCGGGGTGCTTGTTCCGGGTTCTGGTTGGTCCCTTTGAGCAAAACCGGACCGCTGTCGCGGATCTCCTCCGAAGGCACCTGCATACATGCCGACACAACAAGTACACCGGGAATGTTACGCAACCTATCGCGGTAAACCGAATATTTCTGCACAACCGCATCAGGGACATTGGAAATGGTCAGAATCTGGTCCGGCTGTAATCCCAGGTCTGCCTGCCGGATAAACTGGAATTGACGGTAAGTAATCAACGTTGTGGCAACCAAGATCAGGGCCGCGCTGAACTGGATGGTGATCAACACTTTACGTAAATTGAATTTTCGTTCACGGCTGCCTGCCGTCCAAACCGCTCCGTTGCGTATCGCCCGGATTACCTGGAAAGTCCGCGTCAATAGCATAGGCACGAGTGAAACCAGTAAAGCGGTAACCCCGATCAGGGCGGTCAGGAATGGAAGCAGGGCCTTAACCGGGGCCAGCGAAAACCGGCCGGTGATTTGTTGCAGTGCAGGTAACGCCAGGTAAGCCAGGCCAAAACCGATGAAAGTACAAACCATCATCTGGAGCAGTGACTCGACAAACAACTGACCGGCCAACTGCATTCTCCGCGCGCCGAGTACTTTACGGACACCTAACTCCCTGCCTCGTGAAATGGTCGTTGCCAGCTTAAAATTCGAATCGTTGACCAATACAATGAGCCAGATAAAAAGTCCCACCGACCAAAATATCCGCAGGTAAATACTGGATCCATTGGTCACAATCTCACGGGCCAGGTGGGAAGATAGATGGATGGATTCCAGGGGCTGAAAGATAAAGGATTCCCTGGTCCCACCATCAGTCTGTGTATGGCGTTCGATGAATGCCGGCATTTTGGCCATTACTTCATCAATAGAAGCTTCAGGTTGCAGTAAGACGTACACATAAGCCCATCCTGAGCGGTCCTGGGGATCATCAAAGGATAAAAATTCAGTCACCGGCAGATGGGTATTGCCAGGAACATCACGCATCACTCCGGTGACGGTATAAGCCGTTTCTTCCGGGCTCCAGTCTCCGGAAACCATCACCTGCTCTCCCACGGCATCCTTATGACCAAACAACCTGAGCGCCTCACGCTCAGTGACCACCATGGTATGTGGTTGCTTCAGCGCCTCGGATTTATCTCCGGCGATCAGAGGAA
>JAGQXC010000066.1 GCA_020436785.1 Saprospiraceae bacterium
CAAAAGATCATTTGACCCGGATGCCAGCCGTCTTTCCGGCATGTTCCAAAAAGTGCTGATAGGCCTCCACTTCACTGTTTTGATCCTCTGCTGACCATTTCAACAGCTTCCCCAACCATTTACCAATGACTGGAGCGACATCGTGCGCTGCCTGCCAATCCTGTATTTCAAGCCGGGTTCGCTGAGCAAGCACATCACGAATGGTGCTTGCCATTTCAAAGCGAACCTGATAGATGATCTCAGCGATACGGTAAGGAAATTCCGGATGCCAGCGTTCCTGATGGTCGGGATGTTCCTGATAAATAGCCACCACTTCGGGGCTGTCGGTACCATAGTGCCTGGATAGGTGTTCGGCCCAGTCGCCAGGTATCCGGTAGTGCCTGACCAGATCTTCATCATACTGCGAATGCCATCCGGTCGCTCCGACCAATGGATGTGTAGCGGTCGTACATTCCGCATTACCCTGATCCAGTTCGACCACTTTGTCTACGGCATCGGCGGCCATCAGCCGATAGGTTGTCCATTTCCCTCCGAGTAATGAAATCAATCCGGTATCCGGATCGTATTCCACTTCATGATCACGCAGAAGTGATTTGGTGCCGGATTTTTCCGTGGAGGTGATCAATGGCCGGATGCCGCCAAAACCGGCTTTGATGTCTTGGGGACGGATGGTATTTGCCAGGTAAGGACTCAGCGTCTCTACCAGGTATTGCACTTCGGATGCCAGAACCAGCGGTTCCTGCTCCAACGAATGGTAGGGCGTATCGGTTGTGCCTAATAATGTCTTACCGGCAAACGGCAATGCAAAAACCACTCTGCCGTCTTTGGTCTCCGGTATCAGCAGCCCGTCCCGGCTTTGCATCAGTTCTGCATTGAGCATGACATGGACACCTTTGCTTGGACGTAGTCTGGCTGTCAATTCGGGATTGGCAAGCTGGCGCACCGTGTCTGAATACGGTCCGGTACAATTGATGAAGCGGCGGGCTCGGATCGGAACCGGCTTGCCGGAGATCAGGTCCTGTGCCATGGCACCGACGATTTGTCCGGATTCGCCGGATGTAAACGACTCCAGGCGACAGTGATTGACAATACTGGCCCCGGCCCGGGCTGCCGTCAATGCCAGTGCCAAAGCATAACGGGCATCGTCCAACTGTCCATCGTAATAGAGTACCGCACTGTGTACGGATGGTGCCAAGCCGGGTATGTGTTGTAGCGCTTGCTTCCTGGTTAACCATTTCGAACGGGGCAATTTGTCCTTGCCGGAAGCAAACCAACCGTACATACGTAATCCGATCGTGTAATAAAGTCCCGCCAACCATCGCCGGACCGGCGTGATCAGAGCGATGGGCTGGGTAAGATGAGGTGCCAGGTGCAGAACCGTATGCCGTTCGTGAAGTCCGTGGTAGACCTGTTTCAACTGACCCAGGTCCATTTTGGTAAACGCCTGTTCCAGATAGCGAACTCCGCCGTGAATCAATTTGGTGGACCGGGAGGAGGTCGCATGGCCAAAATCACCCTGATCAATCAGCAAGACCTGATAGTCCCGCAAGGAGGCATCCAGAGCCACGCCAGCACCGCTTGCACCCGCCCCGATCACGCACAGATCAAAGGTGGTATCTGCGATGGAATTCAGTTGTTCTTTTCGATTCAGGACCATAAGCTAATGGGTTCAATAAGGAGTAAAATATAATGAAATCTGATGTTTCCACGATGCATCGCACTAAAATAAGGCCGTGTAGATGCATGGCCAATCCAGCTTCAGGAATAGATCGTAGCAACCAGATGTCTGGCGCTTCCCCGATTGCGAAATTCACACAGGTAAATGCCTTGCCAGGTCCCCAGATTCAATTGTCCATTGGAAATGGGAATGGTGACACTGCTGCCCACCAGACTGGCCTTGATGTGGGCAGGCATATCATCCGGACCTTCCAGGGTGTGTACGATTTCCGGCAATTGCTCCGGAGCCAGCCGGTTGAAGAACGTCTCGAAGTCGATTAAAACCGAGGGATCCGCATTTTCATTAATGGTCAGCCCGGCCGACGTGTGCTTGATGAATAAATGCAGGATTCCTGCAGATGGCAAATCGTGCAGATGACGCAACACTTCCCGGGTAATCACATGAAAACCACGGGGCTGAGGTGATAAACGAAAACTAATCTGTTGAATCATAGTCCTTGATCGGGTAAATCGTCATCAGGACAGCCCAATGGAGATACCCGTTATTTTCTTATACAATTCCGTGGCATAGATATCGGTCATTCCACTGATGTAATCAATGGCCCAAAATATCCTTTCATAGGGCGTTGCAGCATCCCCGGCATGTTTGAACTGTCCGGGTATCAATCGAAGAATGTTTTTATCCAGTCCGCCGGGATTGCTTTTAAGAACGGCAGGGACAAAGAGGCCCAGCAAACCGGTCAGAATATGGTAACCCGCAATCTCCAATTCGACCACACTGGGGTGTTTGTAAATCCGTGAAAAGGATACTGCATCGATGGCTTCCAGGGAATGGATGACCTCGGGTGGCAGGAGTTCGATCAACGGTTTATCCAGTTCTCCTGCCAGCAGTTCATTTTCCCTTTCAATGTATTGCCCGGCACAAGCCAAGGTCAGGTAATTAATGGTCTTCGCCCGCAGGTAAGCGATCTTTTCGTTGATGTCGCCAATGGAATGCAACCGCTCTTTGACTGAGGACAATTGGTCGTAAGGACTGTACTGGAGCAGATCCAGCAACCAATCCTGAATTTCATCTGTGCGTAAGATTTTTAAACGGTGGGCATCTTCAAAATCGATCACGCGATAACAGATGTCATCGGCAGCCTCTACCAGATACACGAAAGGGTGTCGCCGGAAGGCCAGGGGGTTTTCCTGATCCAGGATCATGCCAGTTTCCCGGGCTATTTCCCGAAAGATTGCCTCTTCACTTTGGAAAAAGCCGATCTTTTTACGGTGCAGGATTTTCTTGTTCCGTCCGCGCGAAGCACAGGGGTATTTGGCAATGGAAGCCAGGGTGGTATACGTCATACGGAATCCACCGGGAAGTCGCCCCTGTAATTGCTGGGTAAGGATGCGGATGGAATTTGCATTTCCTTCAAAATGAATCAGATCGTGCCACTGGGCATCAGAAACAAACTGTTGGAGAGGTTGACCGTCAATCTCCAGATTGGAATGCTCGCGGAAAAAGGAAGCGATCGCGTCTTCTCCCGAATGGCCAAAGGCCGGGTTGCCAATGTCGTGAGCCAGACAGCCGGCCGAAATGACATTAGCCAGATCGTATTCGTAAAATTCGCGGAGGGACGGTGACCACTTGCCGTGGCTCTCCACCAATCGGCTGCCTGCCATCTTACCCAGGGAGCGACCGACACTGGCCACCTCAAGGGAGTGCGTCAGCCGGTTATGAACGAAGATGCTTCCCGGCAGAGGGAATACTTGCGTTTTGTTTTGCAACCGACGAAATGGAGAAGAAAAGATCAGGCGGTCAAAGTCCACCTGAAAGGCCGAACGGTTCTGATCCGGATGGCCGCTACTGCCTGTGCGTACCCGTGAAATAAGTTGTTCCCAGGATGCCATGCTTCCTTTTAGTTTCGCTGTCAAATCTACAATAATCTTAATAGCTTTGAGATTCCGCTGGCTACTCGTTCTTAAGGTTTAGTTAAAAAATAATAGTATTACTACTTTTCATTGTAGTAAAATAAACAAGTTTGATTGTCGCTGGTTTTGGAGATTGTCAAATTCAGAATTATGGTGGAAAATCAACTCAGACCCCTGCAGCGCTTTTGGCGTTTATTGTCGTTGGATCGTAAGGAGATCTATTACATCTACCTCTACGCCATTTTTGCAGGATTGATCACTTTATCGCTCCCCCTGGGCATTCAGGCCATCATTGGATTGATTGCCGGCGGTAGTTTCTCCTCCGCTCTGGTCATCCTGGTCATCCTTGTTTCGGCGGGCATCGCGTTTACGGGGATCCTTACCGTCATGCAATTAACCGTTACGGAAACGCTGCAGCAGCGGATTTTCTCCCGTTCGGCCATTGAGTTTGCTTACCGCATACCAAGGTTTCGCATCAATGCACTGGGCGAGGAATATCCCCCTGAACTGGTCAACCGTTTTTTTGATACCCTGACTGTACAGAAAGGGCTGCCCAAATTGCTGATGGATTTTTCCACCGCGCTCCTGCAGATACTTTTTGGACTGATCCTTATCTCTTTTTATCATCCCTTTTTTGTGTTTTTTAGCCTCATACTGCTGGTTTTTTTAGGTTCAATTTTCTTTTTGACCGGTAACCGGGGATTGCTGACCAGCCTGAAAGAAAGCAAGTACAAATACCAGGTGGTCCATTGGCTGGAAGAAATAGCCCGCAATATGATGACCTTCAAACTGTCGGGCGACCGAAAATTTGGCATTGGGAAAACCGACCACCTGACCGTTGAGTACCTCAAAGCACGCAAATCGCATTTTCGCATTCTCCTCATCCAATACGGAGCGATCGTCGTTTTTAAAGTACTGATAACGGCCACTTTACTCATCCTGGGATCTGTTTTGGTCTTTGACAATCAGATCAATATCGGTCAATTCGTGGCGGCAGAGATCGTCGTCATCTTGGTCATCGGTTCTGTCGAAAAACTTATTCTGAACATGGATGTGCTCTACGACGTACTGACCGGTCTGGAAAAACTGGGGACAGTAACCGATCTGGAACTGGAAAAGAACGGTGGGATTAGTTACCAAAACCTGGATCAGCAAAAAGGAATCAGCATTGAAATTCATGACCTGGCCTTCCGACACCCCAATGCCGAGAAACCGACATTTGAAAACTTCAATCTACAGATCAAGTCTTCGGAAAAAGTGTGCCTCAGCGGCAATCTGGGCAGTGGTAAAAGCTCCCTGATCCAATTGATTGCCGGCATGTACGATCAGTACCAGGGTGCCCTATTGTACAATGGAATACCGTTGAAAAATATGGACCTGGCCAGTATTCGCGAAAAAATCGGTGATTTCACCAACCAGGAAGAGATCTTCCGGGGCACCATCGCTGAAAACATTTGTCTGACCACGGATACGGTTTCTTTGCCCGATATGATCTGGGCATCACGACAACTGGGTTTGGAAAGCTATGTACAGCGGCTGCCACATGGTTACGACACCACGTTGTTACCGGGCGGAAGAAATGTACCTGAGAGCATCCGGACCAAGATCATCCTGGCCCGGGCGATTGTCCGGCGGCCTCAACTGCTCGCCCTGGAAGCATTTGCCGATACGATGAGCCAGAACGATAAGGAAGCCCTAATCCGATTGTTTACCCACGGTGACCAGCCCTGGACGCTTGTTGCGGTGAGTAATGATCCGGATTTTGCCCGAGCCTGTGACCGGATTTTGGTCCTCAAGGATGGAAATATTGTTGCCGATGGAGCCTGGAACGAGCTGGTCAGTAATCCTTATTTCCAACAGGTCTTCCGGGTGACTTCATCGATTCAATCAAAACGCTGAACCATTACCATACCATGCTAAATATATCTGAAAATTCGGTTCGCGATTGCATTCAAGAAGATCAGATCAATTCATTGAAGGCCACTGATCTGCCGGTTGCCAATCGCATGTTTAAACGTTTTTTGTTGGGCGTACTCGCAGTGGTCCTCATTCTGATGTTTCTTCCCTGGCGGCAAAATATCCAGGCCAAAGGCAAAGTGACCACGCTCCAACCCGATCAACGGCCGCAAACCATTCATGCAACCATTGCCGGAAGGATTGAAAAGTGGTACGTGACTGAAGGTAAAATGGTTCGTGCAGGCGATACCATTGCTCATCTTTCGGAAATTAAAACCGATTATTTTGATCCCCAATTGGTCAACCGGATGCAACAGCAATTGGATGCCAAATTGGCTGCCATTGACAATTATGACTTAAAAATCAAGACCCTGGCCGATCAGACAGAGACGCTGCGTCAGGAATTGACCTGGAAACAAAAACAATTGGGAAATAAACAAGTCCAGACCGAGCTCAAACTGGCCAACAGCCAGGCGGAATGGAACCAGGCCCAAGTCGATGCCGACATCGCAGATTTCCAGTTCCGGCGGGCCGATACCTTACATCAAAAAGGCATCATTTCACTCACCGAACTGGAAAATAAGAGAATTAAAAAGCAGGAAACTGCAGCGAAACAGATGATTGCCAGGAATAAATGGGAAGAAGCCGGCAATGAACTGGAAATCATCAAAATGGAAGCAAATACATTACTGAATGAATACCTCAATAAAATCGCCAAAACGGAATCGGACAAATTCAGTACGATGTCTACGCGTTATGATGCCGAAAGCGAGGTACGCAAGCTCCAGATCCAATTTTCCAATTACAACGCACGCAGTCAGTTTTACTACATCGTAGCCCCTCAGGATTGCTACATCACCAAAGCGCTTAAACCCGGCCTTGGGGAAACCATTAAGGAAGGCGATGCGGTGGTTAGCATTATGCCCGCGCATTTCGAGCTGGCGGTCGACTGGTATGTTCTTCCACAGGACCTGCCTTTGATCAGAATCAATCAGGAGGTCCGATTTGTTTTCGATGGTTGGCCGGCGATTGTTTTTAAAGGATGGCCGGGAGCTACCTACGGAACCTTCCGGGGAAGTGTCGTGGCCATTGACAACACCCTGAGTGATAACGATCGCTATCGCGTATTGGTTGCCCCTGATCCCGAAGGGCCTGACTGGCCCGAAGCATTGCGCATTGGATCTGGTGCAAATGGAATTGCCTTATTAAAGCAGGTCCCCGTCTGGTACGAAATCTGGCGCAAACTCAATGGATTCCCACCGGATTTTTACGGTCCCGAATCCTTGCCCGAGAAAAATGGTTTTAAAGCACCGGTAAAATCCATCGTAAAATGAAATGGCTGCTTACGCTATTGATTTCTTGCATTTTCGGACTACAGCTCTGGGGCCAGGAACCACAAAGCATTCGTTTTGAAGAGTTTCAAGAATATGTTCAGGAAAATCACCCGGTGATGAGGCAGGCCAAATTGCTCGATGATCAGGCCAGGGCTTACTTACAAAAAGCAAGGGGAAATTTCGATCCGAAAATCTATGCAGAACTTACGCAGAAATCTTTTGGAGGGAAACGATATTATCAGATTGGCGATGCCGGCATCAAGTGGCCAGTGGGGTTTGGTCTTACCGTGAAGTCTGCCTATCAATGGTCCAACGGCATTTACCTGAATCCGGAAAATAATCTTCCGTTGGCGGGACAATGGAATCTTGGTCTCGAACTGGAGGCCCTCCGGGGATTGCTCATCGATGCCCGGCGCACGGCGTTGCAACAAGCCCGTATTATGCAGGAAGCCAATGCCAACGAACAAGAAGCCATAATCAACCAACTCATGCTGGAAGCTGGTGACCAGTATTGGCATTGGGTCTACACCTGGCGCGCTTATGCCGTTTATGCGGAGACGCTGGCCAACGCCGAAGAAAGGTTGCAAATGACCCGGGAACGATTTAACCAGGGAGACCTTGGTGCGCTTGATACCGTTGAAGCATGGATCCAGCAACAAAGCCGCAAAAACGATTTGCTTCAGGCTGAACTGGAACGCACCGAGGCACAAGTCGCCCTGGCGACATTCCTCTGGGATGACGACCTGATCAATTTGGAATTGGCCAGCCGTTTGATTCCTATCGATTCGGATCCTGAGCTTACCACCGGGTTGATAGAAAGCAATCCGGATCTCATCAACCAGTGGATTGCCAACCATCCAATCGTACAACAATACGATTATAAATTACAGAACCTGGCCATCGACCGGCGATGGACGCAGGAACAGTTGAAGCCTTCCCTGAGCCTCTCTTACCAGGTGTTGGGCGATGGTTTTGATTTATCCCGGAGCCTGCCGGATGGGGATCTTTTGTCAGCCAATGCCAAGTGGGGCATTCGCTTTGGCGTTCCTTTGTTATTACGAAAGGAACGCGCCAATCTCAGAATGGTGGATCAGAAGATCAAAATGACCGAATACGACCAGCAACAGAAGGAAGGCCAATTAGCAGGTAAAATCAATCTTTATCGTCAGAAAGCATTGTTGGAATACCAGCAATGGGAACAACAGAATCTACTGGTTGAACGTCAGGAGCAACTCCTCGCGGGTGAAATGGAAAAATTCAGGCTGGGATCAAGCACCCTATTCCTTATTAATTCCCGCGAACAAAAACTGATAGAAACCCGTCTTAAAGTTCATAAACTGCGCAGTCAGGTAGGAAAGTCTATCACAGGTTGGAAATGGGCTACCTACACCTGGTAATGTCATCGCGATATTGATGGGCAGGCGACCTGGCCAAAATAATACACCAGGCCGATACCAAGAAAGGTGTAATTGTCGGTTGAGCGAGAATCCCCCCGTTGCCGGCCCGGATCACCGATCTTGGGATCGGTGGTCGAACGGTCACTGAGGATGACTGCCAACGGATCCCTTTGACTGGCAAGGACCAGTGGATCCGGATAGGTTGTGCTTACATCGTCCAGGTAATCCGTAAAGAGCTTGCGGATGCCTACTTCCAGATTCATGGACCACCGGTAACTCAAATCAAATTTTAGTCCGAATGCGGTACTGACGCCAAACGTTGAAAGCCGGTATTCATCACCGGGTAACTGGCCTTCCGTTCCCAGAGGCTGCAGGTCGTACCAGGTGCCTTCGTAGAGCGCCCGGGGACGGAAATGGGTATATTGGAGACCTGCTGCCAGATAAGGCGAAAAGAAATTCTCGTACGATCCATGGATGTAGGGTAGAAAATTAAATTCCAACTGCCCAGCCACCTCCAGCAAACTGGACCGGAACATCAGGTTGCGGGTTCTTTCATAATAATTGTCCGAGCGGGCATCATTTCCCCGGGCCATCCCGTAATTACCACTCAATCGCCAGGCCAGTCGTTCGTTGAAATTATATCGCAGCAGGACGCCTCCCGCCGGTCCGGGTAATCCCAGATCGTAACGGGTATTCAGATCACCGAAATAATTGGAGACGCCTAGCCACCCACCCACTTCAGGCCCTCGTTGTGCATGTAATTGCCACAACAACATCAGGAGGGATAATGTCAGGGTTGCCTTTCGAATGCTTCGCATGCCAGCTATTTGCTTTCCAGCCACGTGTTAAAACGATGGCAAAGCGTAAATGTTATATAAGCAAATGCTAAAATTAAGCCAATTTATAATGGGATGAACCCACTGGAAGTTTCACTTAACCCCCGGGTTAAATACGGAGGCCGGTCCTTTCACCGGCTAAACACCACCGGGTCACGCTAATTTTTTTTGAAAATTTTATTCAGTAATGCCTTCAGTCCGGTTTCTTTGGCAAGGCGTCTTCGTGAATGGATCCGGCGCTTTGCCAATTCATCGCGCGACAAGGTATCCGAAACGACGGAAGTATCCTCCGGATTAAATAGTCCGGTCAGGAATTCCTGCCAGGGAGCAAATTCGGATTCTTCCATAAAATCAGGGCAATCGTAAGCCCACTCTTCCGGCACCTCCGGAAAGTTCGCACCCAGGTCTTTCTGGTACTTGCGGTACCGGTACATTTTACCGAATGTTTTTGCCCAGATCGGCAAGGCCATGTAGGATCCCTGACCCTGGCTAAGTGATCGAAACCGGACCAACGGAGATTCTCCGCCTACCCAGGCAGCCGCGACATATCCGGGTGTAAATCCGGCAAACCATCCGTCGGTTTGATCCTGAGTGGTGCCCGTTTTACCGGCAATTGGTCCATTCAGCCCGTAAACGGTTCGCAGGGAGCTGGCGGTACCCCGGTTTGTTACCTTTTCAAGCATATGAATAAGTACGGCATCGGTTTGGGGGTCGATGACCTGATCGCCACCAGCCGAGGGGGCCTCATAAAGCAACTCTCCCTGGGCATTTTCCACTTTCACCAGGTAATGCAAGTTGCGTCGTGCACCTGCATTGGCCATGGTCTGATAGGCTTGGACAATCTCCCAAAGACTTACTTCCGCGGTGCCCAGGAAGATCGAAGGCACGCGGGGTATCGGGCTGGTGATGCCTACCCGCCGGGCCAGATCACGAACGGAATCGACTCCAATTTCATAACCCAGGGCCACAGTGACCGTATTAACTGAATTGGCCAGTGCACCCTGCAACGAATACAATCCTCCATATTCTCCATCGGCATTTTCCGGTGTCCAATTGTCAAAATCCGGATAGGTGATCAATTGATTGTCCAGGTAATCACAAGGGGCATACCCGGATTCAAGGGCACTTGCGTAAACAAAGGGCTTGAAAAGGGAACCTGCCTGACGATGGGAAAGGACATGGTCATAATGAAAAAACCGGCTATCGATGCCCCCGATCCAGGCTTTAACCTCACCGTTATGAACATCAGCGACCAGAAATCCCGTCTGCAACAAGGCAAAGGCATAACGCAGGGAATCATAGGGACTGAGCAGGGTGTCCACGGCACCCTCATAGGTAAACAATCGCATCTCCACCGGTTGACGTAGCAAACTGTCAATGTCCTTCGGGGAATGTCCGGCATTTTTCAAGGTCTGATAGCGAGGCAGTTCTTTCCATAAATTCTGAAAGGTTTCACTCTTCTCCCAGGGACGGGCACGTTTGCTCCAATGCCGGTCAAAATCGGATTGCAGCCGTTGCATATGTTCCTGAACCGCTATCTCCGCCAAACTCTGGATGGTCGGATCGATGGTGGTATAAATTTTCAGGCCATCGGTATATAAATTGTAGGGATGATCCCGGTCTTCATTGATCTTGTCCAAGATGTCGCCGAGCTCTTGGCGTAAATGTTCACGAAAATAGGTGGCAATTCCGCTTTGATTGCCTTCCGGTGTATAATCATAGACCAGAGGCAATTCGAGCAGGGAGTCAAGTACGAGGGAATCAAGATAGCCCGCTTTGTCCATTTGGTGCAGGACGACATTGCGACGTTCTTTGGCCCGTTCGGCATTACGCTGGGGATGATAAAAAGTGGTTGCTTTCAGCATGCCCACCAGCAGGGCAGATTCTTCGATGGATAGTTTTTCCGGTCCTTTGCCAAACAATTGTTGCGCCGCCGCCTTGATGCCATAGGTGGTGCCTCCAAAGGATACGGTGTTCAGGTACAGGGTCAGGATATCCTCCTTGGTGAAATATTTTTCCAGGCGTCGTGCGGTGATGATTTCGCGGATTTTATTGATCGGCATGGAGAACAACCAATACCTCTTCCGGGGAAACAGATTCTTGGCCAATTGCTGGGAGATGGTGCTGCCGCCACCGGAGCCCCGGTCCTGCAGGAGGATGGTTTTGAAAAATACCCGTACCCAACTGCGCAGGTCAATGCCATGATGTTGATAGAACCGAACATCTTCCGTAGCCACCAAGGCTTCAATGACATGGGGTGAAATTTCGGAATAATTTGCATTGGTCCGGTTCTCAATGAAATATTTACCTATCAACTCTCCATTGTCTCCATAGATCAAGCTGGCATTTGGGTTTTTGATTTGTTCAAATTGGGCCGAACGGGGTAACCGGCCAAACAAGCCGATCCAAACCAAAAAAACCAAAAAGAATACCGCACCTGCTCCGGCAGCAATGATTCTGGCTGTCCATTGGTAATAAAATGAACGGGGTTGCGCCCGGAGGAATTTCCATCCGGTGATGAGGCGTTCCTTGCTTTGATGATAGAGAGACTCCCAGTTGAATTGCATGGCACCCAATAAACGTACGCCAATCCCGGATTATTTCAGAATGGTGGCGAGAATGTGATGCGAATGGATGGGTCCAAAGTGATCCAGATGCAATTGATAAAACAACAGCAAATGCTCAAGCAATTCTTTGCGGGCCGCCTTCGGTATGGCAAGTTGATGTCCGGCAAACAACGAAACTTGCATCACCTGATCCAGTGTACCGCTTAACGCAGGTTCCAGATAATAGCGATGGTAAGGTGCGCTGGCTGAAAACTGACCTTCCTGAAGGTCAAAATACCAGTTTCCCGGGTGGGGGGCCGGTTGGATCTGAAACCCGATCAACCGTCCCAGCTCCAGTAGATAGAGGACCGGATAGAGGGCCAATTGGTGCTCGGTCTCATCCAGATAGACCAGGGTCTCGTAGACAAATTCAAATAGTTCGGGATGCGCTTCCGATTCCTGCAGGGCATGACGTGTCACTTCGAGCAGGAATTGTCCGATTGCACTTTTAGCCACTGAAAACGGTAAGTGCCGGTAGGGCCAGGCACTTTTCATCTCTTTGATTTTGCCCAGGGCAGTGGTCCGTTTGTCATAAGCCACCAATTCGACCAGGCTCATTACCTGGACCAGGGCCGGCGCGACCGAAGGTTTGGTTTTGCGTACTCCATGCACCATAAAGGATTTCAGGCCTTCGGATTCGGTTAGGATATCCAGGATAAAACTGCTTTCTCCGTATTTAATTTGCCGGAATACGATGCCTCTGGTCTTGATCAACATACTATTAACATCATCGTTGAAAACTGCCGGTACTACCGTTATAATTTGTGACCGTTAAAAGTATATTAAAGGAGGCAAAATGCACCCCGTTCGGTGTCTTTTGATCGTTAAGATTCAATATCCGTTGCCCTATGAGCGATGTTTTATCGATATGCTATTGAACACAAATACCGTCAGCGGGTTGATGATTATTGATTTTAGCAAGATACTGCCTATCGTTTGATCCAGTTCAGACGCTAAAGATTTCTCGCATAATCCGTTTTTAGTACTGCTGCTTCTTCATCCGGAAGCAGCAGTTATTTTTCCTGGGTAAGGGAATTAAATCGCTCGTGCCAGGAGACATATGAACCGCGAGGCCAGGGATTACAATGTTTTAATGCCAATACAGCCTGTTGGATGTCGAATAATTCCGTATACCGGACGACAGCCAGGTGTTTATTATCCAATCTTCGTGCTAGGTATTCCTGTTCTGGCTGTCCTGGAGTCGGTACCATAATAGCGCTTTTACCCATGACCATAAGATCCATGATGGTTGAATAGCCCGCGCGGCAGATGATGGCCCGGCTTTTTCCAATTAATGTATTGAGTGCATGGGCAGGTAAATGGTTGTGGATGGTCAGCCGTTCGTTAGAATGTCGCAAGCGGGAGGCCTCGCCCGGCAATCCACGTAATAGGACCATTTGCTGGTACGGCAACCGGGCCGCTTCCTGCAGGATGTGTGTTTCCCAACGGGTGCGTGCCGGCTCGGGCCCGGAAATCAGCACCAGCA
>JAGQXC010000490.1 GCA_020436785.1 Saprospiraceae bacterium
AACTTTAAGCTGAACCAGTGAAAACGGACCGCCCAAACCGTGATAACCGATGCGGTTGGCGGGGACCTGCAAGCAATACTCAAAGAAAGCAATGCCCCAGCTGATCAAAATGATCGTCCAGACGCCAGCATGTTCAAACCATTTTACCTCTTTGAATTTCAAATGACCGTACCAGGCCAGTGTCATGAAGGTATTGGAAAAGGTCAGCAGCAAAATGGTGAAGAGGGATTTCATACCAATATTCGCCATGCCATTTGAAAGCCGGCGGTGGCGAAATTACCGGGTAAAATGCAATTCACAGAATAGAAAATGGAAATTCATTTTCATCCAAAAACTTAAATTAAGTACAGTTGTCAACAACCCATTAACAGGCAGTTAAGAATCGCGGTTAAATTGGGGTTAATCAGCAGGTTATCGATTTCTCCGGAGAACGGTATGATGTAGTTTAGGTGTTACAAAATAAAGCGAATGATGACGAAACTGACGCAACTGTTGGCATCGGCGGGGATGTTCTTCCTCCTGACCGCCTGTGGTCCGAATTTACGGCCCTTTACCGAAGACTTTTACCAGACCTACGACTTCAAGGAGGGAGACCTCAAGAAGATCCAGTTCTATAACTCACGGGATATCGTCCTTTACCGGACTTCCGAAGGAGGTAATGTCCAAATCGAAGACGGGTCCGTACGGGTGGTGGATGGTAAGAAAAGAGACGAAGTGGTCATCCCCCGGGGCACTCCGGGTGTGCTGGTATTCTTACCGAAGGACAACCGGTTCGCTGTTTCATTCGACGCCAAAGATCCGGAACGCTACCTGATGTTCGGACCCAATCCCAAATACGGCGATCATTTTACGCTGCTGGCATCCGAATGGAAGAAATACCAGGGCGTCATCACCTATGGCGGCGAAAAATTCTATACCGACAGCAACAGCGCCTTGTCCCAGTTGATGTTTGACGTGAAAGAAGTACGCCGGATGGAGAACCGGACATATGTCGCGAAAGGCCGGACGGTCGAATAACGAAAAGCTTAGATTACACGGTGGATAAGCATCCTCCTCCGTCAAACGGGGACGGGTGCTTTTTTTTGTCTATCCGTCGCAGCATTAAGGCCAAACGGCTTATTTTGAAGTCATGATCTCGACCCCCTTCCAGTCCTCCGGCAGGCCGTTTTGCTGATGATTTTGAATCCTCTTGCTCATCAATTGTGCGGGAAGATCAAGAGGATTTCTAGTTAAAAGTTCTCCAAGTAACCGCAGGGAAGCATCAAAATCTTGTGCCAGATAGTTCCTCATGGCTTCTTCAAATAAGGATTGGGTTTCGGACTTGCGCATGATTTGCTCTTCCACATCGCCGTCGAAACATTCAAAGATGGCTACCGGTTCGTATTTCCCCTTCACCTGTACTTGTCCCAGATAGCGGAGTCCGAAATCCTGGCTGTCCGGGTCGGCTTTGATTTTGTTTAAACTGTCCCCGCTCAGGAGAATTTTCGCACCGAAATATTTGGTCAGGCTTTCGATGCGGGAGGCCGTATTCACGGTATCGGCGATGGTGGTTGCTTCCATCCGTTGATGGTCCCCGGTGATGCCCATGATAAGGGGGCCGGTATGGAGTCCGATACCTACCGCAATCGGTTTGCGGCCCGCCTCTCCCCGTTCTGCATTGTATTGACGGACATTCTGCTGGATTTCAACGGAAGCGGCCAGCGCTTCAGCCGGCGTACCCGGGAAGATGGCCATGATGCCATCACCGAGATACTGATTGATGAATCCGTTGTGATGATAAATACGGGGACCCACCCGGCGGTTGAATGCATTGACAAAACGGAAATTCTCTTCCGGCGTCATGGTTTCGGAAAGGGTCGTGTAGTCGCGGATGTCGCTGAAAAATACGGTGACTTCGCGCTCGATCTGGTCCCCCAGGACCACTTCGGTCAGATTTTCCCGGCCCAGGGCGCTGATGAACTCATAGGGAACAAACCGGGTGGTCACCTCGTGGATCTTACGGATCGCCTCCTCCCGTTCCTGTGCTTCCTGAATGCGTTTTTGAAACAATTGAGCGCTCTCGATCGCCGAAGCGGACTGAAGGGCGATGTTGGTCAACAATTTTAGGTGTGAAGCTTTGTATTCAACCGGTGAGGCATGAGCCAGTAACATCATGCCCAGGACCCGGTGCTTGACCTTCATTGGGGCATACAGGATGGCAGCGACCGGGTCACCTTCCTCATTCAATGGGGAATTAAAATGATTGCGGATATTCGCTTGCCCGCTGGCCAGAAACTTAAGCATTTCCGGATTTCTGATTTTGTCATCCGGAAGAAATGGCCCCACACCAGATGCAGCCAGTACAATCGGATCCTGGGTGGCTTCCGGTAGGAAAATGACCAGTCCATGATCAGCATCGATCAGTTGGATCACCTCATCGAGGGCCGTAGATGCAATGGTTCGGGCATCCAGGGCACTGGCCAGCTTTTCCGAAAAATTATAGATGAGATTGATTTCCCGGTAGAGGTCCAGCACTTCCGACCCGATCTGTTTCTTTTCCGATTCTTTTTCGGCCAGATGAGCGATGAGGCTGGATATCAATTCCGTATGTCCATTGCCATAGATCCACCCCAGGGTTTCACCTGCGGCTTCGATGCTTTGCCGGATAGCATCTTCGGGTTGGGGATTTCCCCAAATCCATTCGCCCCGGACATCCTGGATATGTACTTCGATGTCCAGCTCCCGGGTGAGTTGCTCCACTTGCCTGGCTGTTTGTTTTCGTTTGTTGAGTATCTGCCGGAGTTGGATGTTGGCCATGGTTGGGAGTAATTAGATTTCCAGTACCTCGGTTGCCAACTGAAAAAGTGCATCCGGGTCGAAGGGCTTAGTCATGTATTTATCAGCACCCACTTCCATACCCGATTGGCGGTCCATCTCCTGACCTTTGGCGGTGAGTAAAACAATGTACACCTCATCGATCTGCATTTCCTTCTTGACGGTGCGACAGACCTCCAGGCCGTTCATCAGGGGCATCATCACATCAAGAAAGACCAGATTTGGCCTTTCCCGGGTGATGATTTCGAGGGCTTCTTTGCCATTAGTGGCTTGCATCAGATTGACCCCTTCGTCTTCCAGGTCCTCCAGGGTTTGTTCAAGCAACATCCGGATATGCGCCTCGTCGTCAACAATCAATAGTTTTTTATCCATGGTTGAGGGTTATAGTTCAAATATTTCTCCGGCTAAATCCAGGACCTTCCCGGGATCGAAGGGCTTGGTCAAATAGCGGTCCGCTCCGGCCGACAGTCCTTCTTTTCGATCCGTATCCTGTCCTTTCCCGGTCAGTAACACGATGTAGACATCGGTCATGCCCAATTCCTTTTTGATGTGATGGCAGACATCAACGCCGGTCAGGATGGGCATGTTGTAGTCCAAGAATACCAGCCGCGGACGTTCCGTACGGATGATTTCAACGGCTTCTTCACCATTTCGGGCCTGCAACAATTCAATGCCTTCGTCTTCCAGATCTTCGAGGGTTTGTTCCAACAACATCCGGATGTGCACTTCATCGTCCGCAATCAGTAATTTTCGCTGCATGTGATTAATGGTTTTTTGGTGGTTTAATGGTTTGATGGTTATTATGGTATGCGGTTAAGATTCATTTATTGATAGACCAGAAATACGACGTGTTCCATCCCTTTTTCAAAGCGCAGGGACTTGACCATATCCTGTTGTTCTCCATTGGCGGACCGCAGGATGATTACGTCCGGCAAGATGGATTTGGCTTTCTCGAGCATTTCGGAGCCGTTGGATTCCACTACCTGGTATCCGCGTGCTTGCAGGACGTCGGAAAGGGTCTTGACGGTGGTGGTGTTCTCATCGACCACCATGATCTTTTTTCGTGAATGTCCTTGTTCCAATAAGGCATTGACCTCCACAATCAACTTTTCGGTATCGAATGGTTTGGTCAGGTATTTGTCTACCCCGATGCGCATCCCACGCTCTTTATCCTGGACGATGGACAGGATGATGATCGGTATGTCCATCGTACCCGGATCATTCTTCAGGATCGCAGCCACATCGAAGCCGTTCATTTCCGGCATCATCACGTCCAGCAATACCAGGTCCGGCTTTTGTTGGCGGATTTTTTCAAGGGCTTCCTTACCATTCTCTGCTTCCCTGACCTGGTAACCAGCCTCTCCCAGTTCCTGAACCAGTAGTCCGCGAATGGAGGGGTCGTCATCGACGATCAACACGGTATTGACATTGGGCATGGATTTCAATGCCGATTGATCGATGCGTTCTTTCAACTGCTTCATCAGCGATTCCAGTTCCAGGGGCGGAATGCTGGATTTTGCTTCTTCGGTGACCGGCATGGAGAAGAAAAATGTGCTGCCTTTTCCCAATGCACTCTCCAGCCAGAGCCGCCCGCCATGGTGTTCGATGATCTCTTTACAAATCGGTAAGCCCAGTCCGGTCCCCTGGGGTTTATCGGTTAGGGTATCACCCACCTGCTTGAATTTTTCAAATACCTTGGGCTGGTCTTCGGTCGCTATGCCAATTCCCGTATCGGTGACGCTCACGATCAGATGGTCGTCTTTTTGGTAGGCTTTCAGGAAGATGTTGCCTTGATTGGTGAATTTTACCGCATTGGAAAGCAAGTTGATCACCACCTGGATCAGTTTGTTGTGGTCGGCCATCACAATGGGCAGGTTGGATTCCACCGATTTCTTGATGCCAAGTTTTTTTTGTTCCACCAGGGAATGAGTGGCCTCCATAGCACGATCGATGATGGCTTCGATCCGGCAGGGCTCCAGATGCCATTCAATCTTGCCGGCTTCGATCTTGGCAAGGTCAAGTACATCATTGATAAGTTGGGTAAGGCGTTCCCCCTCACTGGTAATGACATCCATGTTTTTACCCACCTGTTCGACGACCCGGACCATTTTGGGATCATCGTGGTCCAGGGCCGGAAAGATGCGTTCTTCCAGGCGTTTTTTTACAATTTTGGCAAAGCCCAGCACCGAAGTGAGGGGCGTGCGCAACTCATGGCTAACGGTGGAAAGGAAGGAGCTTTTCGCTTCATTGGCCCGTTCGGCATCGGCACGTGCCTGTTGGGCTTCGTCGTAAAGCGCGGCATTGTGGATGGCCACGCCCACACTGGCCGCGATGGTATTCAGCAGATTTTTGTCGGCCTCGTTAAAGCGGTTGGTCTGCAGGGTGCTCTGCACACTTAGCACACCAATCATTTCTTTGCCAACCGGGATGGGTACACCCAGGTAGGAAGCCGCTATTTTGCCTACCTTCTTAATGCCAAACGCATCGTAATTGCTGTCGACATTCTGATTGAGCAGCAATGGATCTCCAGAAAGTATTATCCTCGAGGTTAATCCCTGGCCAAGTTGTAAAGGTGGAAAATCGTCACCATAGCCAAAGGGGAAGGTGATGGTGTTGCTCTTTTTGTCAAGTAAAGCCACATAAACGATGTTGGCCCGAAACAAGTCGCGCAACAGATTACCAACCATCTGAATCAGTGAATTCGAATCGAGTTGTGATGCCAGCGCCTGATTGACCTGATTGACAATATCCAGTTCTTCGACACGCAGTTCCAGCTCTTTGGTTCGTTCGGATACGGTGGTTTCCAGTTTTTCGCGTTGTGAACGCAGGTTACTTGTGCGCCAGCTGAGAAAAGCCCAAATGCAAAGGCCAACGGCTAAAAGATAGAGCGCAATGGCCCACCAGGTGTTGTACCACGGCTGCAATATGGTGAAGGAGTAGGTGGACTCTTCAGTCACCTGATTGTAAATGTTTTGTGCCCGAACATGGAAGGTGTAGGGTCCGGGAGGCAAGCTGGTGAATTCACGGTCGGTACGCAAATTCCAGTCGGTCCACTCTTTTTCAAATCCTTCAAGCCACGTCTGGTACTGGGTGCGTTTTGAACGCACATAAAATGGGGCCGCGTATTCGAACGACAATTGATTCGATTGGTAGCCAATCTTTGGTGCCTGATCGAATGCCAGCAATGAATCGCCTGGTAAGGCTACCTTGCGGATGATTACCTGAAAGAGCGATGGCTCCGGGATCGGTATGGTAGGGTCGTACCGGATCAAGCCATCCGTGGTGCAGATCCACACGGTTTTGCTTTTAGGATCGGGGTAAACATTCCACACTTCCGCGTTGTTGATCGGACCAAATGGGTCTGTGTCTCCGGTATAGGTACCATCACCATTGGGAGTCCATTTCGCGATCCCCCGGGTGTTTTTAACGTCGGCATAGACTGTACCATTTTCACCGGGAAATAAATAGGTTGCATGCTTGCCAAAGGTACTGTCCGGCAAAAACCGGTCGGTTTCCGGATGGTACTTGGAAAAACCGGTGGATTGGGACTGGCCATACATCAGACCATTCACTTCAATGATTTGACCCTCCTCGGCGAACCCTTTGTCCGGTCCGTAATGCGTCACCTGCATATTTTTCACGGATGGCCAATCCGGGAAAATCAACCGGTCGGTACCGGTTATCGCATCACTGAACCAGATGATTCCCGGCTTTTCTTCAGCCATGCATACGATGGATTTTTTTGCTGGCAAAAGGAAATTTTCAAGTTGCCAGCTTCCATCCGGTCTGACACGCATCGTGACAATATTATCGGAAAGCGCAAGGAACAATAAGGTCGAATCGTAATTACTGGGAAGCATTTGCTGAACATAAAAATCGTCATTAACGCTTTTGCGGAGGGGAATTGCTTTATTTCCCTGGGCCTTGAATAACCCGGGAGGCCCTCCGATCAAGACCTGATTCTGTATAGTTTGGACCTGGGGAATCAAGGAATTAAGACCTGGTATCGGTTGAAAATATTTGCTGGCAGGATCAAAAAAATAAGCTGAAGCCACAGCACCAACGTAGGTTTGATTTCCAATTTTTGACATGTCATAGACCACCCCTTCAATCCCGATCCGGTCATCGTAATAGGTGAGTGGAGAAGTGGTTTCTATTTTGGAAACCGAGTTGACACTCAGGATCCATAAAGCTCCGTTTTGATCGAGGAATAAGCCGCGAATATCGTCTGATTCGATGCCTGCGCTCCGATCTACATGGAAGAGCAAATGCCCGGTTCGGTCTATGATAAATACTCCGCCCCCTCGTGTTCCGACAGCCAGGTGTCCATTGAGCAAGGCGGTGCAACGGGTCATTGCATATTCTTTTAATATTCCGTCTATCTCGGTTGGAAAGGGCAAAAATTGCAGACCATCATAGGTATAGAATCTGTTTTCGGAACTGCCAATCAATAATATTCCATTATCGAGCGGAAGCATAGCATTTACACGTTCTGTACCAAATTGCTCACTTCCTGGGATAAGCTCCAAATGATTATCTATCAGTTCGACCAAACCAATATCCTGCTGCCTCAGGAATATTCGATTTTCGACCACCAAAGGTCCCCGAAAATCACTCCCGGGCCACGCTTGCATCGAATCGAGGCCGGCATTCCACCGCAACAAACACGAATCGGTGAGAAAATAGACGCTGTTGTTCAAATAAGTTGCACCGGCAATGAAAAACTTCCGGTAGCGGACAGGCACCTTTTCCAGCAGTGAATGAGGTTCAGCGGCGCCGGATGTATTGCGGGACAAAAAGCCAACATCCCCGCGACTTCCATAAAATATTTTTCCCTGATTGTCACTGGCCAAGCCGGTCACCTGCTGGAGATCTCCATCGGAGATCTTGATTTTTTGCCAGGTCACTCCGTCGTATTCCAGAATACCCAGGGTGGTACCAAAGTACATGACTCCCCGGTCATCCTGCGTAAGGTTAGAAAAGTACGGAAGCTCATCCAAGCCCTGGATTTCGATGTTAGAAATCAGTGGATAACCCAGGTCATCCAACTCAGATTGCGCATGAATGAAGTGCATTGAAAAACAAGTGGTCAGTACGAACGCAAGCTTACGGGCAAAGCTTCGCTTCACAGGCAGGAGGTTATTGGTCATCGTCTTTGGAGTTATTCATTTACCAGGCACCAGTCTAGGTATCCGTAAAGATTATACAACATGTCTGCAAGTCAAGATAAGCATTACACGGATATATTTTTTTATTTCATTCAATGTGGGCTGGATAACCATCCAAAATGGACGTCCATTTTGGTGGAGGTCTAATTCCCTCACCTTTAGATAAAACTCACCTAAAGATGCAATATGATTCAACGTTGTTGTTTCATCAAGGGTCGGTTAACCAGCCAGATCCAAATGATGCGTCACATTTGCAGGTATTTCTTCGATCCGGTGGGTGATAAAAATCAAATTGTGGTCCCGGGTAAGGCAATTTTCCAGCAACCGGTTGCACTGACGGATCAAAGCTTCATCCAATCCCTGATAGGGCT
>JAGQXC010000491.1 GCA_020436785.1 Saprospiraceae bacterium
CCGCTGCCTGCAGGGCATTGTTAACCGCAGACCAGTTGCAATCATCGTCGCCAATTTCTACCTCAAACCCTTTCCAGATGCCTTCCTCGACCTGCTTTTTCCGGCTGTACCCTTTAATATCCACTTTCAGAATCCGTGAACCCAGTATCCGGATCCACTGATCCGGCCAGGCATAGCGCACCAGATTGCCAACATCCATGTACCAACCAATCATATCGTCTTCGAAGGTGTCAATGTATCGTGCCGCTTCCAGGGGACTGAGAAGAAAATTGTTCCAAACGTTTTCGATGGCGATGCGGACTCCGGTGACCTGGGCGGCGGGGAGAATTTTCCGTATTTCGGGGATGGACCGGTCCCAGGCTTCGGCGTAGCTCACCTTTTCATTGACTACGGCCGGAACCAATAAAACCGTCGTGCCACCCATCTGCTTGCAGTAGTGCAATCCTTCGATGGTTGCCTCCACACAGGCCTGTCGTACGGCTGGGTCCGGGTCGGACAGCGGCTGCTTCCAATGGACCGAATTGATGATACCCGGTATTTTCATCCCTGTTTTTTCCTGAGCTTCCAGTACTTCCCTGGTGTTCAAGTCATTGGGCCAATCCAATTCGATCCCTTGAAAACCGGCATCTTTGGCGGCCAGAAATTTTTCCAGAACCGATGTTCCCTCCTGGATCATACCAAATTTCAGGCTTTTGAACCGAAGTGGCTTTTCTTGCATACCCGAATGATGATTCCGATACCATCCCGGCACCAAGGCGCTACCGGTAAGTAATGCCGATTGCTTTATGAATGTGCGACGCGGTTGTTTCATTCAAAATTGTTTATTTGTAGATCTGTTTATTTGGTTATTTACCCTTACCGCACTCCTTATCACCTCATGTTCATAAGTTAATTCGTTGAATAGAGCATGCATGCCCAAGCCATACAATTATTGTATAGGCTAACCGCGATGCCTGTTTTAACTCAATAACATAAATCTACACAAACGGCGTTTTGCCAGGTTGAGGTACCGGGGCCAACGGCCAGGTCATATCCCAATGGTATTCATCGAGCTGGGGACCGAGTACTTCCTGTGAATTCAAGGCTTCCTCCCAGGTCAGGGTCTTGCCGGTGTAGGCGACCATCCTTCCCCAGATGGCCAGCATGGTGCTGTGTGCCATACGGACGCCATCAAAGAATGGCTTACCACTCCGGATGGATGCAAAAAGTTCGTCATGCTCGTTCTGATACATATCCTTGCCTTCTCCTTCCCACTTCCAGTTCTTTTTGCCGGATATTTCATGGCGGTTCCAAACGTCGATGTCACAGCGACCCTTGGTTCCGGTGATTTCCAGGCCGTAGGAACGGGAACATCCTTCCTGCTGCCGAGAGAAATGGAATCCACGGGCTCCACTAGGATATTCAAAGGTGACGGCAAAATGGTCAAAAACATTACCATATTCTTTTCCGGTGCGACTTTGACGTCCTCCGGTGCCGGTGGCTTTGACCGGGAGTACATCACCCATTGCCCATGACATCATGTCGAGGCTGTGTACCGCTTGTTCGACGATGTGGTCTCCGGACATCCAGGAACGATAAATCCAGTTACGCATCATCTCTTCAAAGGATGACCACTCCGGTTTGGGTTCATGATACCACACATTACCCGTATTGTAGGTATTATAGATGGCATTGATGTCACCGATGTCGCCATCCAGGATGTGATCGAAGGTGGCCCGCTTGGGGTCATCGTGACGCCAGCAGAAACCGGACATTAGCGCCAAACCTTTGGCTTTCGCCTGATTGGCTACCTCAATCACTTTACGGATTCCGGGTGCATCGACAGCCACTGGCTTTTCAGTGAAAATATGTTTACCGGCAGCGACCGCGGCTTCGAGATGTCCGGGCCGGAAACAGGGTGGGGTGGCAAGGATCACCACATCCACATCGGTGGCCAGGAGTTGCTTATATGCATCAAAACCAAGGAATTGATTTTCCTTGGGAACCTGGACTTTGGAGGGGTTTTCCTTGGTCAGGTTTTCCAAAGATTTCTGGAGATTGTCCGGAAAAAGGTCCGCCATGGCGGTGAGCAATACATTTTCATCCGCCCGGGTGGCCTGGAG
>JAGQXC010000492.1 GCA_020436785.1 Saprospiraceae bacterium
CTACAAACCCCATCACCTCTACTTTGTACCGGTCAGTGGCGATATGATCCAGGGCAAACAAGTTCACGTCATCGTCACCATCCCCAAACCCTATTACCGTACCTGGTGGTTCATCGGATGCCTGATCTTATCCGCCGGGGGACTGGTCCTGCTGGTGAACTACCTGCTCCTCCGGCGTAAATTCCTCAACCGGCAGAAAGCCATGGAGCATCAACTGGCGCTGAGCCGGCAGCGGGAACACATCGCCCACGACCTGCACGACAACCTGGGCACCGAACTGAGCAAGATCCTCTACCTGACCGATGAGGTAATGACCACGCAAGAAAGCCATAACCTTCCCCTCCTCAAACAAATTGGCCAACTGGCTGAAAATTCCATCCGCAACATGCGGGATATGCTGTGGATCCTGGATGAGCGGCAGGACACTCTGGCCAGCCTGGTCGATAAAATCCAATCGCAAGCCAAACAAACCATCCAATCGATCGGGATTACCTTGCGATTCGATTATCCCAAACCACTTCCGGAAATTAGTCTGTCCGGTGAAGAGCGCCAGGCCATTTACCTCATCTACAAGGAAGGATTATTCAATATTGTCAAACACGCCCAAGCATCCAATGTCTTCATCGGGATCATACAAAAAGAACAGGAACTGATCTTCCGGCTGGAAGACGACGGAGTCGGCTTTGATCCTCCCGCCGGTCAGAAATCGGGGCATTACGGGCTGGTCTCCATGCAAGAACGGGCCACATCCATCGACGCCCAATTCTCCCTGCTATCCCAACCGAATCAGGGCGCGAAAATTGAAATTCGGCTTATCCCCTACTCCCTGCAGTTAACTTAATATATACCCGGACCACTGTCCAGGCCGGTATTGATATCTAAAGATAACTTTACAGCAGACCCGGACTCCTATACATTTGAATGAAACCAAATGTATATGAAAACGCCTCCTTTCTTAAACCATTTTAATATTACTGCATTATTGTTCACCATTCTGATTTATGGGCCGGTTAAATCCCGTGCGCATACCTTTGTAGTCCAATTTTTTAAAATCGATAAACTTATTTTAATTCCAACCAAAGTGGATTCAGTGGAAGGATTCCTGATCCTGGACACCGGGATTAAATATCCGCTGTTAAACAACCAATTTTTTTCGGGATTTTCCAATAAACAGAACTTGGGTGGCGTAACCGGAGCCGTCATGGAGCTTGAACGTAATACCAGCACGATAAAGATTGGCGATCACCTGGTTAAATCGGTCCCCGTATCGATTGGTTCCCTGGAAAGCTTTTGGAAAAAGAAAATTGAAATCATTGGTCTTAGCGGATGGGCTATTTTTGAAGACTATGAAATTTTTATTGATTATTCCAACCGGGTCATTATTCTTACCGATTTAAGTGACCATTATGAAATAAACGATGATTATCAAAATCATCTCTACGAGTCGTATCAATTCATTGAACAAAATTTTTTACGGAAAATAGGGCCCGTATTGGCCATGGATCTGGATCTGTCAGGTAAGCCGGTGACCTTTAGCCTGGATTACGGTGCAGAATCCAACCTATTGGACAACGATGCCTACAAAAAGCAGTTCAAGCAGGCAATGCCTGTCATCAATAGTAAAAGCATCTGTGGCTTCGGTGGATGTCAAAAATTCAAGGCCATTCAGGCCGATGACATTAAACTCCATGGATTACAATTCGATCCGTCACCGATGACGATCGTGCCCTTGTGGATGATCAATAATCATTTAACCAACTCCATTGACGGCATCCTTGGCCAGCCCTTTCTCTCTCAATATGCCGTTTCGCTTAATATCCGGGACCAATTGATTCGGTTTTACGCCAGGTCCGATCCAAAGCAGCATTCGCCAATCATCCTGGTCACTCAGGGTTCTTCAAATCCTATGATAGAAGCCACCAAAACGCTCAATAAGCTTGTGATAAAAGGCATTGATACGTCCAGTTTTTTCTGTCAATGGAAAACGGTATAGCTGTATATTGAATTCCATAAACCTATTTTCACAGCTAAAGCGCATCAATTGATGCGCTTTTTTTATACTCGGTAGCAAATGATAACCAAAGTTATCTTGACACACCTATTCAATAACAATACATTTGACCAACTGAATACTTTATATCATGTACATGACTTTGCTAATAATTTGTTAACTTCTCTACCCGAATACTTTCCAATGATTACCAAAATCTGCATCGTTGAAGATACCACCGAGATCCGGGAAGCCTTAAAAAACAGGATCAATGCAACCGAACGGTTTTATTGCCACACGACGTATGAAGACGGCCAAAGTGCTCTGAAAGGATTATCCAGGGATCCGGTTGATCTGGTTATCATGGATATTGGTCTGCCTTACATGTCCGGGATTGAATGCATGATGCGATTGAAAAGGCAGCATCCCAGCATGGCCATTATCATGTTTACGGTTTTTGATGATATGGACAATATTTTCAATGCGCTTAAATCCGGAGCGGACGGTTATGTACTAAAAGAAGAACGATCAACCGGGGTCATCCAGGCCATCGATGATTTTCTGGCCGGTGGAGCACCAATGAGTATGGGCATTGCCCGTAAAGTATTGGAAAGCTTTCACATTTACGGCCCCAAAAATAAACATGCAGAGTCACTGACCGACCATCAATTAAAAATATTGCAAATGATTGCCCACGGTATGCAAAATAAAGAAATTGCCGATCAACTCTCCATTACTGAGGGCTCCGTTAAAGTTCAGATCAGCAGGATTTATCAGAAATTACAGGTAAATAATCGAGTGGAAGCTATTAATAAATATTTAGGTA
>JAGQXC010000067.1 GCA_020436785.1 Saprospiraceae bacterium
GAACCGGGTGTCCAACCAACTTACTCCGTCCGTACTTGGATGGATATAAGGCAGATGTTGCTGGATTAAACCGGCGCTTAGCCGGCTCAGACAGCAAAATGAATCGGTTTTCAACCGGACAAATTACCTGAATTTTAGTACCTTTTTCGCATGAAAAAACAGCTTCTAATCCTGGCCTGTTTCGGCTTGATCTTGAACGTACGTGCCCAAAAATATGTACCTCCCACCGACCCACTGGTCCAGCAAAAACTGGATTGGTGGCAAAACCAGAAATTTGGTTTGATGATGCATTGGGGCACTTACAGTCAATGGGGTGTCGTCGAATCCTGGTCTATATGCTCCGAAGATCAGCCCTGGTGCTCAAGAAACGGGGCCGATTACGTTCAGTATAAAAAAGATTATGAAAACCTGGCCACCACCTTTAATCCCACCCAGTTCGATCCTCAACCCTGGGTGGAAGCGGCAACGTATGCGGGCATGAAGTACGTCGTTTTCACGACTAAACACCATGACGGGTTTTCAATGTTTGATACTAGGGAAAGCGATTACCGTATTACCGGGCCGGACGTTCCTTTTCATACTGATCCCCGCGCCAATGTCACCAAGGTCATCTTCGATGCTTTCCGGCAACAAGGATTTGGCATCGGAGCTTACTTTTCAAAACCGGACTGGCATTCTCCGGACTTCTGGGCACCCGAATGGGCCACTCCGGACCGCTGCGCCAACTACGACACCGAAAAGCATCCGGACCGCTGGCAAAAGTTCAAGGATTTCACCTACCGACAGATCGAAGAGTTGATGAGTGATTACGGTAAAGTCGATATCCTGTGGCTGGACGGGGGATGGGTCCGTCCTGATTCGACGATTACCGAAGAAGTCCGTTCCTGGGGGTACCGGATACCCGACTATACGCAGGATATCAATATGCCTCGCATTGCAACCATGGCACGCAGGCACCAGCCAGGCCTCCTAGTCGTTGACCGCAGTGTGCACGGTCCTTATGAGGACTATCGCACACCCGAACAACAGGTCCCCGACCGGACCTTGCCCTATCCCTGGGAAACCTGTATGACCATGAGCAATAGCTGGTCTTTCAGTCGAAATCCCCATTATAAATCAACCCATCAATTGATACACTTGCTGGTTGACATCGTCGCAAAGGGTGGAAATTTCCTCTTAAACATTGGCCCCAGTCCTCAAGGCACCTGGGATCAGGAAGCGTTTGACCGGTTAAAAGGCATCGGTGATTGGATGCAGGTCAACCAGGAGGCGATCTACGGAACCCGCCCCATTGAGCCCTATAAAGAAGGTAAGATCTGTTTCACCCGGAAAAAAGATCAGGATCTGGTCTATGCCATATACCTTGCCGATGAGGGTGAACAATCACCTCCGGAATTTTGGTCGATGCAACGGCTGCGACCCAGGAAGGGCAGCCAGGTCAGGCTAGTGGAAACCGGAGACGAGTTGAAGTGGCAACCGAATGGAGATCTGGGCATGATCGTGCAAATCCCCGAAAAATTAAGGATGAAAATGAAAACTTCCCCGGCGTGGGTCATCGCCTTTGAGATCGATCCACAATAGGCAGAGATGTCCGGATGTTCCGCACCGACTCCAAGATTAAGCGTAAACCATGGTCTGTTCTTTCGCATGATTAACCCGAAATAAAAATGTATGAAGGTCTTTATCCGTCAAATTGCCTTTCTTATTTTTTTGATATTGGTGGGCATTCAATGTTCTTCGGAACCCGAAGCCAAGGCTGACGCCCAGGCCTACCAAAAGCTGCAGGCCATGTTACTGGATGCACAGCCCGGTGAGGTACTAAGCATTCCAGCCGGGGTCTATGAACTGGACCGCCCTTTGTCGCTGGATGCCATCCCGGGTGTAACCATTCGCGGAGCCGGGATGGATAAAACCGTATTTTCCTTTATCACCCAGGAGGCCGGTGCGGAAGGTTTGCGCATAACGTCCGACAGCATAACCCTCATGGATTTCACCGTTCAGGATGCGTTGGGAGATGCCATCAAATTTCAAGGATGCCAGGGCGTCACCATTCGCCGGGTAAAAACCACCTGGACCCAGGGAGCGAAGGCAACCAACGGAGGCTATGGCTTGTATCCGGTGCAATGCAAAAACGTGCTGATTGACAGCTGTGAAGCGTCCTTTGCATCGGACGCTGGCATATACGTTGGTCAATCTCAGGATGTGATCGTCCGGAATTGCTACGCGCATGAGAATGTGGCAGGGATTGAAATTGAGAATTGCATCAATTCACAGGTTTACGACAATCTCGCTGAAAATAATTCCGGTGGCATTCTGGTTTTTGACCTTCCCGACTTACAGGTCGTTAACGGCCACCACTGTGAGGTATTCCGGAATCAGATCCTGGATAACAACCATAAAAATTTTGCGGCCGAGGGAAACATGGTAGCCATTGTTCCGCCCGGGACAGGTATTATCCTCTTGGCTGCAAAAAAAGTCAACGTTCATGACAACCGTATTGCCGGACATAAAACAATCGGAACCGTTATTGCCAGTTACCATGTTACCGAATTGCCCTGGAAAGATGAACGCTATGATCCGTTTACCTACGATATCAACATTCATCACAACCGTTACGACCGAAAAAGCGCCCTACCCGACCTGAGTAAAGATTTTGGTAAAATGGTGAACATGCTGTTTCCGGGTAAACCCCAGGATATCCTGTACGACGGCATCCTGCGCGAAGGGGCTACCGGTGCCAATCCCATGAATGTTTGCGTCCACGACAATCAGGCTGAAGATTTACGATTCTCCAATGTCGACGCGGCTCACGATTTTGATCAGGTCAGCAAAGATCCTTCACCTTATAGCTGCTTGTGATGCGACGAAGTCATTGGGCAATGATGGGACTTCTGTTCCTGACTGGTTGGCAC
>JAGQXC010000493.1 GCA_020436785.1 Saprospiraceae bacterium
CATGTTGAGTGCTGAGTGTTGAATGATGCATTTGCTACCATGAACGCACGAAGAATCCAAAATCCAGAACCAAATTCGTGTTAATTCGTGCAATTCGTGGCAGCCTAACAGCGTACAGCGTATAGCGTACACCGTATAGCGAGTTTACCACTAAGGCACAAAGAACACTAAGAAATGTTGCATGTTGAGTGCTGAGTGTTGAATGATGCATTTGCTACCATGAACGCACGAAGAATCCAAAATCCAGAACCAAATTCGTGTTAATTCGTACAATTCGTGGCAGCCTAACAGCGAACAGCGTATAGCGTGAACCGTAGAGCATATAGCGTACACTCCTTAGTCAATTATGCACCAGCTTGGTCGCATAATCCTCTGGTTGCAACAAGGGATGATTGCGATTGTCTTCCGGGACAAACTGGTAGGGAGTAAGCTGATGCGACCAGTCGAAATCGACACGCATCTTATATTGTTTGCGGTATTGCAACGGCGTACAGCGGCGGTATTTGCGGAACAAGCGGTTGAAGTTCGCGAGGTTGTTGAAACCGGACTTCAGGCTGATGTTGCCCACATTGTCATCCGTATCCAACAATAATTTACAAGCATACCCAAGCCGTAAATCCATCAAGAGTTGGGTGAAGCTCTTGTTGGTGTTCTTCTTGAAGAAATGGCTGAACGTGGACTCGGCCATATGCAGCTTATCCGCCACCTCACCGATCTTCAGATCCGGATTGGTGAAATTCCGCACCACATACTGATAGGCCACCTCCATGCGGTGATTGTCCAGATCAAGGGCATAATCACGGAAGACCTCACTAGCCAGAAAACGGCAGTCGTTGCTGTTGGCGAGTAATTCCAGCAATTGCAAAAAGACCAGCACCCGCTCAAAACCATTGAGCTGAGTCAATCCGGTAATCAGAGCCTGGGCCTGGTCGAAGGTCTTTTCGGCAAAACAAATGCCCCGGTTGGAACGATTCAACAATTTACGGATGCGATAAAATGGACCTTTACTAAGCAGGTTGCTGTCAAAGAGATGCTCGTCGAACTGAATCGTCACCACACGGCAATCGGGGCCGCTGCCATCCGGCCGGAGGTCGGTTCGATCCCACTTATGGTACAGGTAGGGGCCGACCAGGACCAGATCGGACTGGGCATAAACCTCCATACTGTCGCCAACGATGCGATTACCAGAACAGCCCATGACCAGGTTTAATTCATATTCGGGATGATTATGTATTGGATAGTCAAAATGGACATTGTAGGAGTCCAGAATGACAAAAACATCGCTTTTTTTGACCGGGGTGATCTCTCGAAATATTTTCATTTGTCTTTGATTGGTCTGGCGATCATCGTCACATTCCTGCCCTGCCGGAAGGGTAGACGATTTTCATGAAAGTATAAAAAATTCATGGAAAAGTATCAAACATGGGCAAGAAGTAGGACTAATTTTATAAAAAGGAAATTGCGGAAAACGATCTTCCCCTAACGGACAGATCCGGCATACATTCTATGGAATGTAAGGCTGTTATTCAATAAATTCTGAGCTTACGGATATGAGAGTCCTTAACCATTGGTCACCTGTCAAGGAGAATGCCCTGCCAGCCTTTTGCGGAAAGACGATCGTGCTACTACTGTTCCCCGTTCTACTTTGGAGTCAAAATATTTCAGTTTCCGGTACCGTCACTTCCGCAGCCGACGGGCTACCCCTCATCGGAGTCAACATCCTCGAAAAAGGTACTCAAAATGGAACGACAACCGACCTCGAAGGTCAGTACAAATTAAACGTTCCCGGCACGGCTACCCTGGTATTCAGCTACATCGGATTCGAAGCCAAAGAAATCGCTGTCAAAGGTCAAACCAACATCGACATCGTGCTGGAAGTGGAAGCGGAAATGCTCGAAGACATCGTTGTTACCGGCTACCGCAAGGAGATCCGCAGCAATGTATCCAGCGCCATCTCAACCGTAAAGCCTAAAGACATCGAAAAGCTTTCTGTAGTTGGCCTCGACCAGGCATTACAGGGACAGGTGGCCGGTCTGCAGGTCACTCAAACCACCGGCGCTCCCGGTGATGACATTGCAGTTCGCATGCGAGGGGTGAGCACCCTCGGCAATAACAATCCGCTTTACATCATCGATGGGGTACCCACTACCGGTCCGGTCAATATGTTTTCCCTAAATGATGTCGAATCCATTCAGGTCCTGAAGGACGGAGCCGCCGCGGCCATTTATGGTTCCCGCGCCGCCAATGGGGTCATTATTATTACCACTAAAAAAGGTAAAAGCGGTGAACCGGTTTTCTCCTTTCAATCGTACTATGGCGTCCAGCACCCCGCCAACCTGCCGGAATTACTGAATGCCAAAGAATACCTGACCATTCGAAACGAAGCCATCCAGAATGCCAATACCCTGAGAGATCCACGCCGGCAACTGGAGACTTATCCGGAATCCATACTCGATACTTTACCGGACAATAACTGGCTTGACCTGTTGTTCGGGCCGGCACCCATGCAACGTTATTCCCTCAGCGCTACCGGAGGCGCCACCAACAGCACCTATTACGTCATGGGTGAGTACCTCTCCCAGGATGGCATCTTCCGGGGTCAGGGTTTCGACAAATACCTGGTGCGATTCAATGGGGAGATCGGTAAAGGGAAGTTTAAAGTAGGTAATAATTTTGCCTTCTCTTATACCGACCGCAAAGTGATCAATTCCTCCGGAGACGGCGCCGGTCCGGGCAATGAATTGAGTGGTATCCGTTATACCCTTATTGCCGCTCCGGTATTCCCTATTTATGATAAGCAAGGCCATTATGTTAACACCTCCAATGTGCTGGGAGACCCATCCCTCTATGGCGATGGCAATGCCAATCCACTGGCTTTCGTGGACGCCACCGACTGGACCATCCGCCGCCACCGGGCTTTTGGTAATGTATTTGCCGAGTTGACACCGATCCCGGACCTAAGCATTCGCACCAACCTGGGTATTGATCTTTTGTTTGAAAACAATAAACTCTTCAAGCAACGCCTTTCGGCAGCCATCTACGACCCATCCAGCTTATCCGAAGGCCGGACCATCAGTCAAAATCTGGTCTGGAACAACACCGTCAATTACCAGCATGCTTTCGGAACCGATGGCAATCATCAGACCTCCTTCCTCGTAGGTATGGAAGCCATCGACAACCGGGCTAATTTCCTGGGCGCGTCAGCCAACAATTTTATCCGGACCGATCCCCTCTTCCGTTACATTAACAATTCGGTCACTCAGGACATCAGTAACATCGGCGCTTCAGGTATCGAGACCGCCTGGGGCTTACTCTCCTATTTTGCCCAGGCCAATTACAACTTCCGCAACCGCTACATTATTCAGGGTGCCGTACGCCGCGATGGTTCGTCGCGATTCGGATCCGAGAACCGCTGGGGAACCTTCCCCTCGGTATCGGTGGCCTGGAACATTGCTAATGAAGATTTTCTACAAAACGTGAAAGCGTTGTCTTCACTAAAATTGAGGGCTTCCTGGGGTCAGTTAGGCAACCAGGAAATCGGTATCTATCCTTACAGTTCCCTGGTACAAACCGGCCAGTTTGTCTACCCCTTCGGAGGACAAATCGTGACCGGGGCGACCATTGTTGAAACCGGCAATCAAAACATCCGTTGGGAGACCACCACGCAGAAAAATGTCGGCTTGGATGTCAGCTTCTGGAACGACAAACTATCCGTGGTGGCCGATTATTACATCAAGAACAGTAGCGACATCCTCGTTCGCATCCCGATCCCTCAGATCGCCGGGTCGGTCAATCCTCCCTACGTCAATGCCGGCAAAGTCCAGAACAAAGGCCTTGAAATAGCCGCCAGCCTGCGCAATCACTGGGGAGACCTGCAATATTCGATTACGGCCAATGCCAGTACCGTAAGCAATAAAGTCGTTTCACTTGCCGGCAGTGAGCCCATCCTGGGTGGGTTTGGCCTTTCAGACGGTCCCATCACGAAAACGGAACCCGGTTACCCGATCGGATCCTTTTTCCTTTACGAGGCCATTGGACTATTCCAGTCGCAGGAGGAAATTGAAGCAAGTCCCTTCCAAACAGCGGACACCCGTCCCGGTGACATCAAATTTGCCGACCTCAATGGTGACAACGTCATCGATGACAAGGACCGGGCGCACTTTGGCAGTCCTTTCCCGGACCTGGTCTACGGATTGACCCTCAACCTGAACTATAAAAATTTCGACTTTTCCACCTTATTACAAGGAGTGCAGGGCAACGATGTCTATTTTCTTTATGGGAATTTTGCTTATGAGACACAGTCACGTGGATTTAATTCCTACCGGGAAATCCTCAACCGCTGGACACCCGACCACACCAACACCGATATTCCGAAGGTCAGTTACGACGACCGCAACGGCAATCGACGCATTTCGACCCGGTTTTTGGAAAACGGTTCATACCTCCGGTTCCGCAACATTACCCTGGGTTATAACCTGAGGCACTTGTTGCCGAAAGACTGGGTACAAAACCTGCGCATATACACAACGATCCAGAATGCATTGACTTTTACGAAATACCCCGGACTTGATCCGGAAATCCAGGCCAACTCCAACGACACCCAGGGCTTCGGCGTTTCTTCCGATTTGGCCGTTGGGATCGACTGGGGCACTGTTCCTGCTCCGCGAATTTTTATGCTGGGTTTGGATCTGGATTTTTAAAAGGAGAACACCATGAGAAGGAAAGCAATATATATCATCGCCTGGAGCTTGTTACTGGTCGCCGGATCATGTACCAAAGTGCTGGATAAACCTCCGATCGGCAGGCTCGATGCAACCTCTTATTTCAAAACAGCCAGCGACGCCATCCAGGGCATCAATGCCGCCTATCAACCGCTGCTGTTCAACAGTTCTAACAATAACTATTATTGGGCCTTTGCTATTTTGCCCACTTCCATCGCCGTGGTGGGCGGAGATGGATCCCGCCCGGGGCTGGTGGAAATGGATTTTCTCAACTACACACCAAGAACCCAGGAATTCAACGACTTCTGGAAAATCAACTACATCGGTATCACTCAATGCAATCTGGTACTGGACCGGGTTGAGACCATCGAAATGGATGCAACCCTGAAAAATCGCATCAAAGGCGAAGCCCTGTTTTTGCGCTCCTACTATCATTTTGTGTTGACCCAGGTATTTGGTGATGTGCCGCTTTTAACCGAAATCAAAGACCCGGATGCCTTGCGTGTGCCCCGTGATGATAAAAAATTGATCTGGGATCAAATCACCAAAGACTGTGCGCAGGCCGCCCAATGGTTGCCGGTCAGCTATCCGGCCAGCGAGACCGGGCGTTGCACTAAAGGCGCAGCGCTGGGACTGGCTGCCAAAGCCAGTTTGTACCTTGAAGATTGGAACGGGGTATTGGATTACATACAACAACTGGAGGCTTTAGGAATTTATTCCCTCGTCCCCGATTATGAAGACAACTTTCGCAAAGGGACACAAAACAACTCGGAATCGGTCTGGGAAATCCAACACGACAATCTGGAACTGGGCGTTGGGAATTTCTTGAATCAATGGTGGGCCTCTAAAAAAGTGAGTGATGGTTATGGATTCTGTGAGGTCACTCAGGAATATGTCGATGAATTTGAGCCCGGTGATCCCCGCTTAAAATTTACCGTAGCCATGAGCCGTGACGACTATTTTGGCGTCACCTATTTCCCTTCATTTTCCTCGACCGGATACAGCCCGCGGAAATACCTGCAATCGGCGGAAGAAGTAACCCAAAAAGCCGATGGAGACATCAATTATACGGCCATTCGTTATGCTGAGGTGTTGCTGTGGAAAGCAGAGGCACATGCGCAACTTAATCAAATACCCGAGGCGCTGGCTGCCCTCGAACAGGTACGGGCTCGAGCCCGCGCACAAGCAGCCGACCCGGAAACCGCCCTGCCCCCAGTGACCGCCGGATCACAGGCAGAGGTCATGCAGGCCATCCGCCATGAACGCCTGGTCGAATTAGGCTTCGAAATGCACCATTTCTTCGATCTGGTTCGCTGGGGCCTGGCCTCCCAGGAGATACCTGACTTTGTCGCCGGCAAAAATGAATATTTCCCGATTCCGCAAACCGAGCTTGATCTCAATCCCATGTTGACCCAAAATCCAGGCTATTGATGAGGCGATATGGAATCTTTACGGCTATTATGATATCCGGATCCTTATGGGCACAACCGGGCCAGGTTGCTATTCCCCGTATCGATCAAATGCCCGGCCTGCCGACACCCTACAATGTGCGGGACTGGCAGCAGGTGGCCAAAGATTACGATGCCTTTGTCTACAATCCCAATCTTTCCGGCGATTACCTTCCTTTAATCTTTCAGGAGTCATCCGGACCTAATTATCCGGATTTGCCGGTATTTGGATTGCCCAGCTACGTAGGCAGCAATAATCCACGGGGCGGTGAAGCCATCAATGTTTTACCGTCACTGGTAGGGGCGACGCTGGTAGGGATCGACAAGTCCAATCAGAATGGCAACAACTGGGTGCTCTGGAGTCAGAATTATTTCAACCGGGCCAATGGACAAAACATCTACCTGAATGCTCCCCAAACCGGCAGTGGAGGCGACTGGTGGTACGATGTGATGCCTAATGTGTATTTCTATCAGCTTTATGATCTGTATGGCAAACTGGGACATGCCGAACAACAATTTACCTCGATTGCTGATGCTTTCCTGCTGTCTGCCCGCGATCTGGGCGGCTCGGATACTCCCTGGCAGCCCGCCTATTTCAACTACCGGGCTTATGATTTTGCTAGCGGCACTCCCAATCCCGATGGGGTTCCGGAGCCGGAGGCTGCCGGCACCTATGCGTGGATCCTTTATCACGCCTTTCGGGAAACGGGTGAACGGTCCTATCTGCGTGGCGCGGAATGGTGCATGGAATTTCTGGATCAATGGAAAAACAACCCTTCCTACGAATTACAACTTCCCTATGGCGCTTATACAGCCGCAAAGATGAATGCCGAGCTGCACACCCATTACGACGTCGATAAAATGATCAACTGGATTTTTAATCGCGGTGCGCTGCGTGGCTGGGGTACCATCGTCGGTCGCTGGTCAGGATTTGATGTTTCGGGATTGGTCGGTGAGGCCAGCGACAATGGCAATGATTATGCCTTCCTGATGAACGGATTGCACCAGGCGGCGGCACTGGCTCCGTTGGTACGCTATGACAAAAGATATGCCCGGGCCATTGCAAAATGGATCCTCAACCTGGCCAATGCCACCCGGTTGTATTATCCCGGATTCCTGCCGGCCAATCTACAGGATGGTGCCTCCTGGAGCTTGGCCCATGATCCGCAGAAAGTAATTGGCCACGAAGCCCTGCGCGAAGTATGGAATGGCGTCGGTCCATATTCGACCGGGGATGCCGTCAGAGGCACCTGGGCAGCTACCAATCTGGCTTTATACGGCTCGTCGTCCATCGGATACCTCGGAAGTTTATTGCGGAAAACCAACGTGGATGGCATCCTGCAAATAGACGTTCGCAAAACCGATTTCTTCAGTCAGGATGATTACCCAACTTACCTCTATTTCAATCCTTACGATGTCGCTAAGTCGGTGGAAGTGACCCTTCCTGATACCACAGTCAGGATTTACGAAATGCTAACTGAATCCTTCCTCGGAGACCAGGTGTCCCAGTCTGTTTCGCTGAACATTCCTGCCGGTGAAGCCGTCCTTATTGCATTGGTACCACCCACCGGCGAACCCGAATTCAGTCAAAATCACTTATTGATCGCCGGCAAAATTGTCGACTACCAACCAGCAGAAACCCAGCAGCCTTTGCCTCCCCGTATACAAGCTCTGGCCAGCAATCCGACAACGGTAGAAATTGGAGATACCGTAATCGTTTATGGAAAAGCGGTTGATCCGGAAGGCGGATTATTGAGCTATTCATGGCAAAGTGGAGCCGGGCAACTGCAGCCCAGGGATACGGTCGCTTCATGGGCGACCCCGCCAATCGCGGGCAGCTACCGCGTGTATTGGCAGGTGACCGATGACCAGGGACTGACCGATACGACTTCTTTGCTCTTGAAGGTCGTGCCAGAAATCAACCGGGCTCCGTCCATTGAAGATTTTCACCCCATGAACAAATACACCGGCACGAACAGTGACCTGACGATAATTTGTAAGGCATCCGACCCAAATGGCGATACCTTGTCCTACACCTGGAGTTCCAATGCCGGTACCATTACCGGTGAGGGAAGCCTGATCAACTGGACTGCTCCTTCCGTTGAGGGCATTTATTCGATCCAGGTGAGTGTGGACGATGGTCGTGGCGAATCCGTCATGGCTTCGGTAGATATCCTGGTTAGAGATTTTGCCGGTGGGTCGGTGCCTTCCTTGTTGGCTTATTACCCTTTTAATAAAAACACGGACGATGTCAGTGGCAATGGATTCCACGGCATTCCATCCGGTGCCCGTCCGACGAATGACCGCCAGGGTCAAGCATCACAGGCCTATTTATTTGACGGCATCAACGATTTTATCCGGGTTGCCAATGACGAACGTCTGGATTTTACCAATGCAATTACCCTGAGTTTTTGGTTTAAAGCTACCGCCCTGGGCGAAAAGGAACGATTCCTGATTTCTCATGGCAGCTGGCAAAACCGTTGGAAGGTTTCGATCATTCCGGAACGTAAGATCCGCTGGACCATCCATGCCAGTGACGGTCGCATCCGGGACCTGGACGGGGTGACGACGATTAAGGCCGATTCCTTCTACCTGGCAACGGTTACCTACGATGGGGCCTTCATGATGCTTTACCTCAATGGCCGGTTGGAGTCCTTCCTGGCCTTTGCCGCCGACATTAATCCGGTCAATCTGCCCTTGCTTATGGGGCAAATGTTGCCGGACAATGCCAACTACAATTTTGAGGGCACCCTGGACGAGGTCAAGCTTTGGGACCAGGCTTTGGTTCCCGGGCAGATCAGTCAGTTGGTATCCACCCACAGGAAGGTTCCATTCACCATTGAAAAATTAAGCATTTATCCCAATCCGGCCCATACTTCTCTCCGGATACAAATTCCGGATCAGCTTATCGGCCGGAATTGCCGGATCCGGGCTTTTGACGTGATGGGACGTTTGATGACTTCTAAACTGGTGAATTCCATGGGAGAACTCGTACCACTGAATATAAACGACTGGCCAGCAGGCATGTATTTACTCGAATTGCTTGCAGATCAGACCAGCTACCAGACAACTTTTATTAAAGAATAACAAATGGATGATCATTAGTACCAAATATATTCTTGATCGATTACAGCATGAATTTCTCTAACCGAAAACATTGAGCTATGAATTTTTTTAAACACGTAACCATCATCCTGCTGGCGATTCTGGGCGTCAGTGGCGGGATGTTTGGTCAAAACATTGTCGCTGCATACCCATTCAGTGGGTCAGCGCAGGATGCTTCGGGCAATGGCAATGATGCCATGATCCGCGGAGCCACCCTGACTCAGGATCGTTTTGGAGTAGCCCGTCAAGCCTTTGCGTTTGATGGTAAGAGTGCACTGGTTGCACCCAATTCGGATGTTCTTCAATCCGACTTTACCACCATCAGTTTCTGGGTGATGGTGAATTCCCTTCCGGAACAGGGAGAAGTCTTCTTACTCTCCCATGGTGGCTGGCAGGAAAGGTGGAAAATATCACTACCGGCCCATGGGAAACCAGTGTTCACCACCAATTCCTCCGATGGCATCTCCGACATGGATTCCGGCGATGGCAATGAGCTGACATTGGGAACCTGGCATCAGGTGGTCATGACGCACGATGGTGTGAACGATGTCATCTATCTCGATGGCGTCATGGCCAATACCAAAGCCGTGACCGGAACGTTAAATGCGACGCAATATCCTCTCGGGATAGGATTTGATCCCATTGGGGGAGGCCTGTATTTTGATGGCAGCCTGGACGAGGTGATGTTGTTTGATGCGGCCATGACGGCTGAGCAGGTTGCTGCTTTGTATACACAACAAAGCATGGCACCCAATTTTGCGCCTGGTATCGTTGCCAATTACGCCCTTGATGGCAACGCGGTTGATGGCTCGGAATATGCCAATAACGGCCAGGTAAATGGAGCAACGCCGACCACCAACCGGTTTGGATTTGGTGCCAAAGCCCTGGCTTTTAACGGGTCTTCCGCCAGTGTGACGGCCGCTAACAGTGCAGCCTTGAACGGAGCCGCTACGACCGTTGCTTTCTGGGTAAAAGCCAATGCCCTTCCTGAACAAGGTGAGGCTTACCTGATGTCGTTTGGAGGTTGGCAGGAGCGCTGGAAAATTTCGCTGCCTTCGCATGGTAAAGCCGTGTGGACCACCAATGAGACTTCCGGCATTTCCGACATGGATGCCGGTGATGGCCACGAACTGGTACCCGGGGTGTGGACCCATCTGGTCTTTGTTCATAATGGTACCCAGGATCAAATTTATGTCAATGGAACCCTGGCCAATGCCAAGGATGTTGCCGGTGACCTGAACCCGACCACGTATGATCTGGGGATCGGGTACAATCCCATCGATGGGGGCAATTATTTCGACGGAGCCCTGGATGACATCCTGATCTACAATTATGCCCTTTCCGATACGGCCATTCAGGATCTCTTTACCACCATGTCTGCCAACCCGGCCGCCGAATCGGACCTGGTCGCCCAGTACAATTTCACCGGGA
>JAGQXC010000494.1 GCA_020436785.1 Saprospiraceae bacterium
GCAGGGACTGGAATTGCCCTACGTGTGGATAGGCAAGCCGGTGAAAGAAGCATTTCAGGGGTATTCCGTTCCCCAACCAGCTTATTCACCAGGTAAAGAAATGAAATCAAAGGAATAAACCCGAATTTCTAACTGTTGGCGAGAGCCGCTTTGTGATCAACGGGCTCTCCCGCTATTCGGGTCTTCATCCGGAAATAAATCCAACTGGCGCCCATGAGTGCGATGCCGGAATATCCTACCCACTGCACCAAATGGATGAAAAAAGGCAACCATTGCTGTTCAGGGTCCGCATATTGTTTACCGAACATGACCAGAATGCTGCCTGTATAACCGGCAGTATCCACGACATAAATCATAAAACCGGCAGTTGCAGGGTATCGAAACGCCGCGATGATCCGGTCAAACAATACGCTTGAAAAGGTTACATATGCCAGATAGATCCCAATGCCCAATGCGATCATCCAGATCACCGGTGATAGAAATTGGTGCTCAAAAAGATACGTAGACCCCAGGGCTATCACCATGCCCGCCATGGCTGCAGCGTGATACAAGCCATAGGCCGTGTGATGATCCTTGATGCGGTAACAAAGCGCCATAAACAATCCAATGGCCAGTCCGGTAGGTAATTCCGTAACAGTAAAAATAGAGGGATCAAACTGGTTTAATTCATGCCAGATTTCATTGGCGAAATTTTCCCGGATATCACGCAGTGCTGTAAAAAGCATATAGGCCAGGGTTAAAGCCAGGAAGCCGGGAGCAAATTTGGTGTAAAACCGTTTCATTTCTCCGGGCTTCATCACCGGACGGTAGGTACGTTCCTGAACATCCTCCGGATTGGGTGCCGGAATTTGGGTAAGCATCCAAATGAATAGAAATTGCACAGGTAGGAAGATCAGGCCGGTGATCCATGGCATGGAGGCCGGATTGAGGTGTAAGAAAATCATCAGCCAGGATCCCACTGATTTAACCATGCCGGAAGAAAGGATGAAACTGATGGTGAGTCCCGCCGCCAGGACTTCAGTAAGCTTCCGGCCTTCAAGATAACTAAAGACCAGTCCCCAGATAAATCCAAGAGGGAATCCATTGATCAATAAGCTGATCCAGCGTAAATCCTCAGGCAGGAATTTGAATGACACCAACGCCAGTTCTGCGATCAGGATCAGGATCATGGCGTACCGGGCCCGCTGCTCTTTTTTGACTTGCGGTATCCACAGGATTCCTACGCCCTTTGACAGCGTATATCCGATTAACTGTGCGATGACCAGCACCGCTTTATCGTCAAATGATGCTGCCGTGTATGGTTTTCGGAAAGCATACATGCAGAAGTAGGCACCAAATGCAGCCACCAGGGCATAGAGCGTAGTAACTGAAGCAGGAGCTTGCTGGAGGTAACGGCGGATCATCGGTCAATCATTATGCCAACAATGTGACGGATATTCGGCGCACCTGCTAGAGTACCGGAAAGAATTCACCAGGAATTCATCATTGGTTAACGGTTGATTTACAATGAATTAAACAATTCTTAATGTTACTGCGGGGGGGATTATTGACGGCCTGGCGCATCTTTACAGTTCCAATGACCAAATGGGTTGATACCGTCAGCATTGGAAAGGACTTTACTCGTGATGCACTGTTAGGGAGAAACCCTCTACGATTATACTTTGCTCAGGTTTCTCCCTCCTTTTTGGATTTTAGATCATTGATGCCATTCACATGACTTTTCATACGCCTAATATTCAGAACTTTGACCTTTTGATCGTAGGGGGTGGTATTTTGGGTACATTCCATGCTTACCACGCCCTGCGCAAAGGGTTGAAAGTGGCGCTGCTCGAAAAAGACGGACTGCCGGTCGGTGCAACGGTTCGTAATTTTGGCCAGGTTGTTCCATCCGGGATGAATGCCAAATGGCAGCCCCTCGGTCGCAGGAGTCTGGAAATCTATCAAACCATCCAGCAGCAGTTTGATATTTCGGTCCGCCAAAACGGTAGCATTTACCTGGCCTCCGATGCCGATGAAATGACCCTGTTGGAGGAAATACATGCCATCCACCGGGATCGGGGTTATCCTTGTGAGTTGTGGACCGGCACCCATTGTATGCATTATCTGGCACCCCTGAAGGAAGACTATTGCCTGGGAGGCCTTTATTATCCCCAGGAAATTACCCTGGAACCGACACTGGCAATCCACCGCATTTTACATCATTTGCAATCCCGCTATGGCCTGCATTACCGGCCATCTACCCCGGTAATTCATCTGGATACCGATGGTCAGCGGGCCATTGCCGAAGACATCACCGGTAAAAAGTGGGCAGCGAGCCAGGCCATTGTCTGTACAGGTGCCGATTTTAATTACTTATTCCCCCATCTCTTCGCGGAGGCACCTCTGGAATTGTGTAAGTTGCACATGATGCAAACCCGTAGTTATCCCGATGTCCATTTGCCGGGTTCCATTCTGACCGGATTGACCATACGCCGGTATGAGAGTTTCCAGGAATGCCCCTCCTATGCGGCCATTAAAGCCATTGAATCCGAAAACAACCTGCTGAAAGAGTTTGGGATTCATATCCTTTTTAAACAAGCTTTGGATGGATCCGTAATTATTGGAGACTCCCATGAATATGCTCCGGTATCCGAACGCCACCTGCTGGATTACCACATAGACAACCAAATCCAAAATGAGATCCTGCAGGAGGCGCAGCGAATCATTCATTTACCGGATTGGTCGATCGAACGCCAGTGGTTTGGCGTCTATACCCAGTGCACGGAGGGGGACATCTATCATAAGACCCTGGCTGAACGCATTCACATCATCACCGGCATCGGAGGCAAGGGCATGACGGCCAGCCCTGGATATGCTGAACAAACCATTCAATCACTATGGAAATGATCCGTGATCGCATCCGTCTTGTCGTCATGGACATGGCTGGTACGACCGTCCAGGACTTGCACGAGGTAGAAGCCTGTTTTTCTCAGGCTGCCAGGGAAAGTGGGCTGGAAATGACTGAAGAGGAAATCCGGTCCGTGCAGGGTTGGTCCAAACGCTACGTTTTCGAAACCTTCTGGGAACGTCAGATAGGAGTTCGCGGTGACCGGTGGGCAGCCAGAGTACAGAACAGCTATGCTTTATTCAAGGAAATTCTGGAGCACCATTACCTGACTCAGCCAGTCTATCCCACGAATGGCTGTCTGGAAACCCTGCAATTCCTCCAGGATCATCAGATTGCAGTTGGATTGACTACCGGTTTTTACCGGCAGGTTACCAATATCATCCTGGAACGCCTGGGTTGGTTGCAAGGCCTGGATCCGGATTACCTGGCCCCGCGAGGACACCTGATCCAATCCAGTATTGCCAGCGATGAAGTTTCGGCCGGCCGGCCGGCTCCCGATATGATTCAACGGACCATGGACCGGTTACACATTGAGGATCCGGGTCTGGTGATCAACATCGGTGACACCCCGGCGGACATTGAATCGGGCCGTCGTGCGGGTGTTTATCTGAATTTGGCCGTCACCAACGGAACCCATACCCGGGAACAATTGGAAATGCATCGACCGGATCAACTGCTCGCACGGTTGGACGATTTGATTCCATTGCTTCATTCCCCTTTGGCATGATTCGTCTGGTGGTTTTCGATATGGCGGGAACAACGGTCGACGATGCTTTCAGTGTTCACGATGCCATGATCCGCGCTTTTGATCAATATGGGCTAACCATTGACCGGGAAACGGCCAGTCAAGCCATTGCAGTACCCAAACCGGTTGGCATCCACCGTATCCTTACTCTGTTGGGCCAGGAAAGTCCGTATTTGGAAACGCTGTTGCTTACGGCATTTAAATCACACATGCGTAATTATTACGCGAATGATCCGGGGGTGCAGGAGGTGCCGGGAGCCAGTGCGCTTTTCAGCAAATTAAAGGAGCAAAATATTCAAATAGGCTTGGATACCGGCTTTGACCGTGAATTGGCCGATGTCATTCTGCAGCGATTGCGATGGATCGATCACGGATTCATTGATGCCTCCGTTGCCAGCGATGAAGTGAGGCATGGTCGTCCTCATCCCGCGATGATCTTTGCCTTGATGGAGCGGGCGGGAATTCAACGACCTGATCAGGTGGTCAAGGTAGGAGATACGCCAACCGATATCGAACAGGGCCGGCGAGCTCAATGCCGGCTGACCATCGGTCGTTATTCCGGAGCATTTCCGGAGCAAGCCTTGATCAATGCCGGCGCCGACGCGGTGGTGACCGATATCCTGGATATTTTGCCTATTCTGCATGAAGCCAAAGTCGGATCAAGGTGAGCGCCAGCGTTTGGTCCCTATTCCCTGCCTTGTGACCCGAATGGGGCTTTAACCGGGGTCATTCCTCAATTTTTTAGGTAGCTTTGAAATAAAATGCCTAAACCAATCCTTTTCTTCGTACCACTCTTCTTAATTGCTTGCACCGATACACCAACCATAAATCTTGACGAACGCAAAGCAGAGATCCGTCAGGCCGAAAAATCCTTCAATGATCTGGCTGCCAAAGAAGGCATCCGTGCAGCATTCGTTCAATTCGCCGACACCGGAGCCGTGTTGCTTCGTGGAAACCGGTTGATCCAGGGTAAAGAGGAAATCGATGCTTTCTACGCCGGTCAACCCTTGCATAATGTAAAATTGACCTGGAGCCCGGATTTTGTGGACGTTGCCCAAAGCGGTGAACTGGGGTATACTTATGGCCCATTCACTTACCTGGCCATGGATACCTCAGGTCAAACCCGCGAATCGCATGGTATTTTCCATACGGTATGGCGCCGGCAAGCCGATGGGAGCTGGAAATTTGTGTGGGATTAATGAGGCAGCCTGAGGTTAGGACAATGTACATGTAGCTGAATGTAATTAGGAACCTTCAGGTTTTACAACCCGATAGCCCATATTTTATAATATCCGATATTTCAGTAATTTGGAGAAAGTAATGACCGGAAATTGGTCTCCTGGCGATTATGTTGATGCATATTAATCACCTGATCCTGGAAATTTACATCAGTTCCATTGTTCAAATGGTCACTTTACTGACGCTGATTGCAGGATTTGTCTTCGGAATTCTGGAAGTTCGGCGGAACCGCCGGGCTAAAGAATAGAAAGGTGCCCTTGATGTGTTGAGCATTACCGTTAATCCTGATCATATCCGGGCCTCCTACACGATTCTGGATCTTCCTCAAAATTGCGACCATCAAACCATTGCTGTCTCAGCTGCACTTAGGGATGCGGCCAATACCCTGATGGTACAGTATGAATTCCTGGGTAATCTGGTCTATCAGCGAATGGTACCATTACAAACCGTTGACCTGTTGATGGGTGGGATCATTCGGGCAAGTTGGAAAAGGTTGAGACCGTACATTGAAGAAGAGCGGAAGATCCGGCATCTGGCTAATATTGCTGAGTGGTTTCAGTGGCTCGTGGAGCGTCTGGATGAATATGGACGAACCGATAAATCAGAAGGTGCGTATGTGGCTTATCGCGATTGGAAACCCTGATTAAGTATCAGGTTACTCTATTTGGAAGCTTTCTGCCACACAAAACAGGCACCTCCCTTCCGGTCCGGTTGTGCACCCCTGGCATCGGCCGAGCACAGGCTTCCTGCTACTGGATCCACATTAAGGTAGCGGTGGTTGTATAAAGACATCAGCATGATCGAGCCATCCAACATATCAACCCACTGAAAGGTGGAAGCATCGCCTTGATCGACATTCTCAATCCGCACTTCAGCCATACCGGCTTGGCCTTTGACCGATACAAATCCGCCATTGACCACGGATTGGAGCGCTATGCGCCCCAGTCCCCGGTCCAGCACGCTGAATGCGAAGGTACGATCCTTCGTGAAGATACTGTTGGGGACAACCGGTCTCAAATGGTTGCGCCAATTTACCATAATCGTCGAATCGGCAAGATTCATTAACGTGATGACCTCCCCATAAGGTATTGGCCTGGTGAGCGGCTTACATCGCGGTTCATCAACCGTCATTTGGTTGAAATCGGCATACCCTCCCGGATGTCCGTACACATTATAGGCAAAAAGCGCATAACGAACTCCCTGAAAGGTTCGTAATTGGTAAGGCAGCTCTACTTCATTTCCTAAAGGTAAAAACCGGTCACCATCCGTGCTGTAACTGAATTGTGCCCGGTCTTTTTCAAAATTGGCATGGACCCTTAGCCAGATTCTTTGGATATCAGTGGATGCATCTACCAGGTATCCGGTCTGTTGATCGTAAAAACGGAGAACCTGCCCTGCTTTAGTCTTTACAATACCGATCCAGGCGAATGGTAGATTTAATAGCCCCAATCCGGCTACATCGCCATCCTCAAGCTGAACGGTTTCCAAATCGATGGTAGCACTGGATTCAGGACCGACGCCTCGCTGGGTCAGGGTATTGCGGGCGTTCCATAAACTGGTTGCCGGTAAGGTGTGCATTCTCAGATAACCGATCCGTTCCGATAAGGACCAGGAGTCATCCGAGGGTACATGATTCCACTGCCAGGCATTTTTTAATTCCGGGCCACTAAAATCATCATCGCGATCAAAAGGTGCTTGCCGTGGTGAGGTAAATCCGGTATTTGGTTTTACCCAGGTACGGGGTGTGCGTTTCAGGTTGCCTGGCAGCCCAAAATAAGGCCAGCCGTTTTCCCAGGTTACCGGTGACAAGGCCGTCACTCTCCCCACCGAATTGTAATCCAGCATGGACCATCCCCACCATTCACCCGACTGCACCTGGATGATGCCGCCCTGATGCATGGGTATGCAACCAACGTAATTTTCCGGATAGCGGACTACCTCAAAGGGAGGCCCATCCTGTGTGTTGAAAATACGTAACCGCTGTGCTTCTCCTAAGTTTTCCTCGGCGCTGATCACCTGGATTTCATAGGGACCATAGGGATGATCGGACCGGAGACAAACCATGTAACAAACCGGGTCGTAGTTGGTATTGGTGATGTAATAGTTGCCCTCAATTTTATACATGTGACTGCCTTCACCTGCACCACTGCCGGCGGGAACGATGATCTGTTCGGTACCGGGAACGACGTCCAGCAGATCCGGAGTCAATTGGGCCATTTTTACTTCGTTGTACCCCCAGACGGCATATATTTTACCATCGTCGTCAAATAATACCGTCACATCGTGGAGATTGGCCCGCATTTGTTCCTGGCGCCAGGGCCCGGCCGGGTTGGTGGCAGTAAATAGCTGGGTACCATGCTTGTTTACATTTGAAAAAATATAATAGGTGCCTTCGTGGTAGCGAAGACACGGTGCCCAGATGCCCTGGCCATACATGTCTTGACCATCTTCCATGCGCATCTCCGGACCAAGGTCCAATCTGGGCGCCGCATAGGTAAGCAGCTCCCAGTTGACCAGATCCCGGGAATGCAGGATGGGCAATCCCGGCATGGTGTGCATGGTCGTGCCCGTGAGGTAATAATCATCGCCCACCCGGATCATATCCGGATCGGAAAATTCTTCGTAGAAAATTGGGTTGGAATAGGTGCCGTTGCCATTGTCGGCCAACCAGGTTTGCTGTGCTTGCAGGACAAGGGGAAACACAGCTATTAATATCAGAACCTGTCTGTCATGCCAATAATTTATGGTCCTTTGGCTCTTCATTCAACATTCAACATTCAACATTCAACATTCAACACTATTTATTAGTAGGCTTTAGCAAATAAAACCCTGCCCTGTGAAGGTTTTCCTGTCAGGATGCACTGACCGGCTTCTTCCTGGAAATCCAGTGGAATGCAACGGATGGTCGCTTTTGTTTTGTCCTTGATGGCCAGTTCTGTATCGGTCGTGCCGTCCCAGTGGGCCGAAACAAAGCCACCTTTTTCTTCCAGAACCTCCGTAAAGGTCTTCCAGTCATCCACTGCGGTGGTACGAGTACGACGAAACTCGACCGCCTGGTTGAACAGGTTCTGCTGGATGTCTTTCAACAATTGTTCTACATAATCGGCAATGCCATCCATCGGAACCAGGACCTTTTCTTTAGTATCCCGCCGGGCAACTTCCAATTGATTGTTGGCCAGATCTCGCATTCCCATGCCGATGCGCACCGGTATGCCTTTTAATTCGTACTCGGCAAATTTGTATCCGGGCCGGTTTTTCATATCCATATCGTATTTGACTGAAATCCCCCGGGCACGCAATGATCGCATGACCTTTTCCGCCGTCTCATCCAATTCCTGGGCCGGCTTGGGAATGGGCACAATGATAACCTGCAGCGGTGCCAGCTTGGGAGGGACAATCAGTCCGTCGTCGTCGGAATGAGTCATGATCATTCCTCCAACCAACCGGGTTGATACGCCCCAGGAGGTCGCCCAGACATAATCTTCCTGGTTGGATTCGCTCAGAAAACGAACGTCAAATGCTTTGGCAAAATTCTGACCGAGGAAATGACTGGTCCCGGCTTGCAAAGCTTTACCATCCTGCATCAATGCTTCGATGGTGTAGGTTTCTTCGGCGCCGGCAAAGCGCTCGTTGGCCGTCTTACGACCTTTGATAACCGGCATGGCCATCCAGTCCTCGGCAAAGCGGGCGTAAATCTCGTGGATGCGTTCGGCTTCCTCGATGGCTTCTTCGCGTGAGGCGTGTGCGGTATGGCCTTCCTGCCACAGGAATTCAGCGGTGCGCAGGAAGGGACGGGTACGCATTTCCCAGCGAACGACATTGGCCCATTGGTTGATCAGCAAAGGCAGATCTCGATACGACTGGATCCAGTCTTTGTATGTATTCCAGATGATGGTTTCCGAAGTGGGACGCACAATCAGTTCTTCTTCCAGTCGGGCATCAGGGTCCACGATCAATCCGCTGCCGTTTGGATCGTTTTTTAGCCGGTGGTGGGTGACTACCGCACATTCCTTGGCAAAACCTTCCACATGTTCCGCTTCACGGCTGAGGAAACTCTTCGGTATGAAAAGAGGGAAATAGGCATTGACATGGCCACTGTCTTTGAACATTTGATCCAATGCGGATTTCATGTTTTCCCAGATCGCATAGCCGTGTGGTTTGATGACCATACATCCTCGGACGGCGGAGTTGTCAGCCAGGTCAGCCCGTTTGACGATGTCCAGATACCATTGCGAATAATTTTCTTCCCTACCTGTGATCCCTTTACTCATAGTTCGTTGATTACCAATATACTTGCAGTGGTTAAAATTATGTTATTGTTGGAACTAACCGCCTGTTTAATACGTCATATAAGTGTAGGTTAAAAGTGACTTCTTAACAATTGATAACGTACAAGCCAGTTACTTTAACCGATATTAACAGAAAAAACGGCATAAAAGTAATAAATTGCACATTATACATTGTCCGGGTATTATACGATGTTCTTAAATCCTTTTACAATGAAAAACACATGGTTACTTTCTTTATTGCTTCTCGTCTTCGGAGGTGCTTCGTATGCACAAACCGATGACCTGTACTACGATCCGGATATGGACGCCACCTCTGCGGTAGCGTATACGGAAGAATACCCGGATGACAATTACGGTTATGACGACGAAGCGTATGACTATTACGACGATTACGACTATTACTATACGCAGCGCATCCGCCGGTTCTATCATCCCACTGCCGGATTTGGATTTTATTCACCGTATTTTGTCGACTATAACTTCTACGATCCCTATTACAATAACTATCGTTCCGGCATCAACCTGAACTTATATTTCGGTAGCCGCTATTACCGTCCCAGCCTGATGAGTGCCTGGAACCCATTTGGATACCGCTATGGGTGGAGCGATCCATTCTACAGTCCGTGGAATTATTCATACATGGGTTATGGTTATGGCCGCTACGGCGGTTTCTACAGTCCATTTTACAGCCCCTATAGCTCCTTTGGCTATTATGGTTCCGGATGGAACACCTGGTGCGGACCATCATATGCTTACTCGCCCTATGGTTATTATGGCAGTTTTAACAGCTATACCAATCGCAATTTTGACAGTGGCCGTGGTTCCTATTATGGTTCCAGAAGAATTGGAGTAAATGACCGTGGTACGGTTGTTTCGACACCCCGCCGGACCAATAATGGACTTAACCCCGGTTTGAGCACCGCCAACCGTGGCACCACCATCGTAAATCGCCGGTCTGACGATGGACGAAGTGGCATCAGCAGCCCGCGGACCCAGACCCGCAGTTCCGATCAGAATCGCGTCTACAACACGCCTCGACGTACGGGTGTTAATTCCGGCACGAACAGCCCAACAGCCCGGCCGCGGACCTATGCTTCACCACGGACTCAAGCTTCCCCGCGAAGCAATACACCCCGTCAGGTGACACCAAGATCTTCCAATACACCGACCTACCGGTCTGGAAGCTCTCGCACTTCAAGCAGTCCTGCCTACCGCCGGAGTACCACCAGTTCTCCAAGGACTTACAACAGCAACCGTCCGAGTTATACACCGCGCAGCTCTTCACCCTCCATGAGTCGTTCTGGCAGCACTTACCGCCCTTCGGCTCCAACCCATAGCAGCTCTCCCTCGGTGAGATCGTCAGCACCTGCGCGATCATCGACCTCTTCACCAAGAAGTGGAAGTAGCAACAACTCGCCCCGAAGAAATAACGATCAGTAAGCATATCATTGTAAACAAGGAATGAGGGGTGGAATAGTGAGGTTTATCATTGTTCCACCCTTTTCATTCACTCGAAACCTAACAGGATGAAACCGTATCATTGGGTGCTCGCCTGGTGCCTGGTGGGTACCATTGCACAAGCACAAACCATCAACGACGCCGCCCGCTTTGCTGTCATTAACCCGACCGGAACCGCTCGCCACGTTGGCGTGGGCAGCTCCATGGGAGTGATGGGAGCAGATTTTGGCGCCCTATCGCAAAACCCTGCCGGTATTGGCGCTTTCCGCTGGTCGGAATTCAATTTCTCACCGGCCATTTACAACCAGAACATCAACAGCAAATTTATTTCCGGCCAGGGAAACACTTCCGATCAGGCCAGCAAATTTCTGATCAGCAATGTCGGTCTGGTTTCGGTCACCAAACCCAGACAGGGTAAATGGAAAACGTCCAATTTTGCTATTGGCCTCAACCGGCTCGCGGATTATCACTCGAACTTCACATTGTCCGGACACTCAACCGGATCCATTACCCAACGATGGATCCAGCAAGCCAATCAGTTGCCACCTGAATCATTAGGTTCGTTTGAAGCACAACCGGCGTACGTCACCGGCGCCATTTACGACTTCGATGAAGATCTGACCTATGAGAGTGATTATCAACTGAATCCGACCGCAATGACGGCAAAACAGCAATCAGTCTCTGCCTCCGGTGGAATGAGCGAGTTGTTGATTGGCCTGGGGGCCAACTACGATGAGCGCCTACTGATTGGAGCAACCGTAAACATTCCATTCGTTAATTACGAAGTGCGCAAGACGTATCAGGAAGACGACGATCAAAATGAGGTACCTTATTTTCAGCAGCTCCAATTTGACGAATATGTGCGTACCGAAGGGTCCGGCATCCAGGGTAAATTCGGATTGACTTATTTGCTTAATGAACAGGTCCGGGTAGGTGCCTCCTTTCACACACCATCAGTACTTAAACTGGATGATGTCTACACCACCGATCTTACCTTCACGTATGAGGAAGACAATAACACCCAAACCAATACCGAGCAATCCCCGCAAGGTCAGTATAGTTATCGCTATGTGCTGCCCATGCGTGCCCAGGTTGGAGTGGGGATTTTACTGGGAAGACAGGGATTCATCTCGACCGAACTTGCCTGGACCCCTTACCAACAGGCCAAATTCCGCTTCAAAGATGATAAGATCTATGAAGGTGAACTGAACGCACAGATCAGTGATGCTTTACAGAATGGTTTCCAGGTGCGGGCAGGTGCCGAATGGGTACTGGGTGTCTTTCGGGTGCGGGGAGGTGTACAATTGGCCAATTCACCTTTTGTCACCGATACCGGCTACAACACCGGGTTTACAGCAGGGGCCGGGGTCCGCGGCGACAAAGTGTTCTTTGATGTCGCTTACCGTTACCACCATGAACAAACCGCGTACAGCCCTTACCAGCTAACCGAAGGACCGGGTCAGAATATTGAAAATACCACCCAGCAACATCTCATTTTGGGTACCCTGGGAATCAAATTTTAAAGAGGCTAGGGCAGTTATCAGCTGGGAAGCTAGAATCGGACAGGTGACTTTCATTCAGCACGCAGCGTTGAATGCACTCCGGAAAAGCCCATTTCGAAGGGAGTCCCCTCCCGGGAGGGGAAACAGGGGTGGGTTTACATACAGGTAAGTATTTTTATAATTATAAACTTGCTGACCGTGCTTTAAAGGAAAAATTTCGGATTTAATATTATCCGTCTTTTCCGGAGTGGGCTCGGCTTTCAACCTTTAACATCTCCTACAAGGCTTCTTCATAAGCCTGACGGACCATCTCTCGGATAAGCTCTTCCGGAGTATCGGCCAGGGAAATGCTCGTCCATCCTTGTAATCCCCATTTATTGGGTACCGGATAGATCATTTCCGGGTTGATCGCCACATAAACCGACTGTAATTCCGGAGTCAGTTTGACATTGATCGATACTGAACGGATATGCAGGGTGGCATAAATCCGGCGTGAAGTGCGGAAAGCCTGGCGGTCAAAATGCGGCTTTTGGCTGGTGCCTGGAAACGCCCTAACCATATTGATGAATCCCTCGGTGGTCATTTTGTAAAGTTAGCCGGACAAAGCCATGCAATCAACCCCATAACATTCAAAATTCAACCTTACCTTTGCTGCCCATGTCCTATACGGTCAAAATACAACAATTTGAAGGTCCTTTCGATCTCTTGCTTTTTTTCATCGAAAGGGATGAACTGGATATTAATGACATACCCATTGCCAAGATCACCAATGACTTTCTCGAATACATCCGGCACCTGGAAACGCTTAATGTCGATGTGGCCAGTGAATTTATCCTGATGGCTGCCACCCTGATGCGTATCAAGGCCAGGATGCTGATCCCACGTAAGCCTCTAGACGAGGAAGGACAAGAAATTGATCCCCGTCAGGAACTCGTGGAGCGTCTGCTGGAATACAAGAGGTATAAGAGCGTTCTTGACGATCTGAGGGAATTGGAAGAAGACCAGGCTGGTAAATTTGGACGAGGTAACGTCCATCAGGAGTTGCGCCAGATGGCGACACGGGCATTGGTCGATGTCGAGCTTGAATCACTCACTCTTTTCAAACTACTGAAAGCCTTTGAGCAGGTCATGGCTCGGTTTAATGAAGAAAAAACCGTCGTACACCGCATCGCCCGTTATGAATACACCATCCAGGGTCAACAGGAGTTCATTCTTTCCCAGGTCCGCGTGGGCAGGAAGGCTTCTTTCCAGGATGTCTTCTCCCAATGTGGCAACCGCATTCACGCCATCGTAACTTTCCTGGCGTTATTGGAATTGATCAATCAGCAAATGGTTCATATTACGCCCCGGGAAGGCATCAACAACTTTTGGTTGGAACCACGCGAACCGGATCCAATAGACCCCAACCATGAATCCACGGAGGTTGACCGGATCGAAGAAGAAGAATAACCTGCCGGGATGGACTCTAAATACTGTTCAGGAAACGTTCGATGTCCCCACAATCTTCTTTCCGTTCCTGGGCTAGTTTCAAAGCATGTTTGGCCTGCATTTTTGCGTCCTCAGGATTTCCCTGGTGCAGCAGGATTTGTGCGTAGGTAAGGAAATATTCGGCCTGTCCACCATAGGAGCAAGCTTTCTTGGCCAATTTGGCCGCATAATTCATGGCATCCGGGTCCTGATTAAAATAGGTCACCATTTCGGAAGCAACCGCATGAAGCCGGCTGGCGTCTTTTTTATAGGACCCGCTGACCCGGTCTTTACTTAGTGCGATGTAGGTTTTCGCATCCCCTGAAGCCTTGGCAAAGGCCAGGGAAGACTCTTCGATAAATTCATCCGCTTGAGCAGGCACATATTTCCTGACCTTGGTTTGTGCCTCGGTGAGAAGTACATCCATATTGAATTCGAGGGCCTTATCCGCGGTGGCCCGGCAGGCGTCCACAATTCGTTGATTCACGGCATCGGCACCCATTTGGCCTTCAATGCCTGCCCGGTTTTCAATAAAAAGGTCGAATATCCGGCTATCGGCTTCAATCATCGCTTCAAAGAGGAAACGTAAATTATCCGGCGTGGTTAAATCCTGTTGGGCATTGAGGTAATCATTGGAAATGGCCAGGCTGGGCTGGTGCATTTTATTCAGCGACTTGACGTAATTGTAAACCGTTTCAAAACTGCGGTCACCACCTTCGTAGGCCTTGGCAAATGCAGCGCTGGGGTCATATTTTTCCACCGCTGCCTGGGCTACCTGGATAAACTGAGCCGGAGGTCGGGCGCCTGTCACTTTGGAGACAATGTTGCCATCTCCGTCAATAAAGAAAAAAGTCGGATAGGCTGAGACCGGATACGTTTTGCGAAATTCCAGGCCCTGACCTTTTTCCATATCAATCTTCAGACTGATCAGATTGGCATTAAAATAGTCACCGACCTCTGGTTGTGGAAAGACGGTGGCTGCCATCCGTTTGCAGGGACCGCACCACTCGGCATAAGCGTCGACAAAAACGAGTTTGCCCTGTTCTTTGGCCATGGCAAATGCGTCATGGTAACTACCGTGATAAAAATCAATACCCTGGCTCCAGGAGGTTGCCGCAATCAGTAAAAAGGCGATAAGGATCCGTAGTTTCATCATTTGATGCATTTGTTAGCTGTGTACAAAAATAATGCAATCTCTTACAATTGTGAAAGTGGAGGGGCCGATCGACTCTGTTTGCCGTCCACCGACCCATCGGTTTAACATTGTGCTAACAGTTTTTTTAACGCTTATGCGGTAAACCATCCGGTGTCAAACCCGTCTAAGTCCAAAATACCGGATGATCACCATGGATACCACGTCAGTCACTCATCTAAGCCGCCGTGCCGGCTTCGGGTTGACTTTGTCGGAATACCAGGCCTTTCGAAGTCAAACCACCGAACAGCTCTTTAACCGGTACTGGCCGGAACAGATCACAGATCTTGAAGAGCCGGACTTTTTTCCTCAGGTCCGGCTGAAAGACCTGCAGGATCCGGAGCGACTAGTGAAGTTGCGTCAACAGGCCCGGGAGTTAACGGGCAGGGTAGCTTACGATTGGTTTATGCGGATGGCACTCGGTCCCCTGGAGACACAACTGGTGGAGCGTATTTGCCTGTTTTGGCATGGTCATTTTGCCTGCCGGATTGAGCAACCCGTCCTTGCCGTGCGCTACCTGAATACGCTGCGGCGGCATGGTCTGGGCAATTTTCGGGACCTCGTCCTGAACATTGCCCGCGATGGGGCGATGATCCGCTACCTGAACAACCAACAAAACCGCAAAGATCAGCCCAACGAAAATTTTGCCCGTGAATTAATGGAACTATTTACCATGGGACGCGGCAACTATTCCGAGCGCGATGTGAAAGAGGCGGCGCGCGCTTTTACCGGATGGTCAACCGATCTGCAAGGCAATTACATTTTTAGGACAAGGCAACACGATGATGGAATAAAGAGCTTCCTGGGAAATACCGGTCATTGGAATGGAGAAGACATCGTCGATATCATCCTAAAACAGGAAGTGACCGCCGAGTTCATCGCCAACCGCATCTACCGTTACTTTGTACATCCTACGGTTGATCGGGAGGTGGTAAGTGCGATGGCACAACGGTTGCTGGCAACAAAATACGACCTGGGTGACCTGTTCCGCAATTTATTTACGTCGGACCACTTTTATGAACCACATAACGTCGGAGTACGCATCAAGTCTCCGGTAGAATGGTTGGCGGGCATGAGTCGTGCCCTGCAAACACCAATACCGCCCGATCAGGGTCTTGCCGGATTTTTTCGCCTTACCGGACAGGTGTTGTTCAATCCACCCAATGTCGCCGGATGGCCCGGTGGACGCAGTTGGGTAGACAATGCTTCACTGCAATTACGAACCAATATTCCATTTTTGGCATTGAACGACACGCCAAATCGCAACCGTAAAAGTCGTCCATGGGAGGTAGACTGGTCCCAGATGACAAAAAACATTCCTGCCGGCCAGAATTATCCCGAATTGCTTGCCGCATGGCTTCTGGTTCAGTCGTCCGGAGAACGGACTGCCTTGATCCATTTCCTCCGGCCACTTTTGCATGCAAAACCCGAATTCCCTTACTGGACCGTCGCCCTCCTGGCAACACCGGAATACCAAATGGCATGAAAACATCGATCCGAATTAATCAGCGCTACGATTTTTTGGCGCTTCATCAAATCATCAAATTATTATGAAACGCCGTACATTCCTCCGCCAATCAGCGATTGCATCCACCAGCTTATGGGTTCCTGCGTTTATCCGGCATTACCAGTCGGAAAGGCTGAGTTCACGGCACAAGAAGATACTGGTCGTGATTCAATGGTCGGGAGGAAACGATGGACTTAATACCTTGGTGCCATTAGGGCAGGATACCTATTATCAATTACGTCCAAATCTGGCGTTACAGGGTGAAGAAGTGATTTCGCTCACTCCGGAATTGGGAATGCATGCGTCTCTGGCTCCATTGGTCGATGGTATTCATCAGGGATTCATCCAACCAGTCAACCAGGTAGGCTACCCGAATCCCGACCGTTCGCACTTCCGGTCCATGGACATCTGGCAATCCGCAAGCGGTAGCGATCAGACCTGGTCAACGGGCTGGCTGGGTCGTTATCTGGATCATGAATGTGCCGCCTGTTCGCCCCATAGCGCCATTGAAGTAGGGGATGCCCTCACCCTGGCCTTGAAAGGAAAGGAGCGGCAGGGATTTGTTCTCGAGGATCCGGAGTTGTTACAGCGTGCGGCTTCCAATCCTTATCTACGCGCATTGGCGGGACGCCCGGTTACCCGTTCGGAAGGAGCGGTCCCGTATTTATACAAGGTCATGCAGGAAACCCATTCCTCCGCCGATTTGCTTGGTCAAGCTTACCGGGCACACCCACCATCCCGGGACTTTCCAGCAACTCCTTTGGGTAAACAGTTGGAAATCATTGCCCGGCTGATTTTGTCCGATGAAGACATCCATATCTTCTATGCCAGCCTGACCGGCTTCGACACACATGCCAATCAAAAACCAGCCCAGTCCCGTTTGTTGAAAGAATATGCGGAAGCCCTGCAAATATTCATGGCTGAATTACAACACCATCAATTGTGGCAGGATACCCTGGTTTTGACATTTTCCGAATTCGGACGACGGGTGGCTGAAAATGCCAGCCGCGGCACCGATCATGGCGCCGCCAATCAGATTTGGCTTGCTGGGGGCAGTCTGACTGGCGATCCTTTACGGCGCTCGGTACCCGACTTAAGTAAATTGATTGATGGGGACCTGGCTTTTCGTACCGATTTTCGCAGCATCTACCAGGCCATACTTGGACAATGGCTCGCCACCGATGCCAACCAGGTTTTGAACCGGGACTTTCCGGAATTTTCGCTCCATGGTTAGGTGGCTGCCGGGTAATTGGCCTGAAAGCGGCTACACCGATTGCCCACCCTTGAATCCACCCGGCCTCATGGTACGTGTCATAGCCTGGCAGCTACCTCCAAACACTCTGGGGCCGCACTGATGGCTGCCTGACGGAGGGATTTAACCACGATCTGGTAGGACTTTAAAATAACCTTTAGTTTATATATAAATTACCAGCATTGTTTAGGTAGCTAGCAATGAATCTACTTTACATCAATTTTTTTTGAATATATTTTTCTGAAAAGTGTTGTATGTATTAATTTTTCTTTAATATTACAACTTCAAGGACATGTTTAAAGACTTGTCTCTTGATAAGAAAACTACATTTTATATAGAGTAACAGGCTCTCAGTCAAGGTCGGACTTTAATAATAAGCCTGCTTAAACCTGTCAAAACCACCCAAGCGCCCAAAAAGAGGAAGGGGGGCATCTTTCCCAGAATGTCATAACTTTGTTCAAAAAGATGCCCCGCCGTCACGAGTTATTTCTCCGCCACATCGCACAAACCAGCCCTTCACCATTGGCTTTTACCGTCCACAAAGCGGAAGGTGTTTTTCTTTACGATGAAGAAAATCAGCCCTTTTACGATCTGATCTCAGGCATCGCCGTCAGCAACCTGGGGCATCAGCATCCCCATGTCGTCCAGGCCGTCCAGCGCCAAGCGGAAGATTACCTCCACACCATGGTCTACGGGGAACACATCCAGTCCATTCAGCTCAGGACGGCTGCTAAACTGGTCAGTCATTTGCCGGAGCCATTGACCAGCGTGTATTTCACCAATAGCGGGGCCGAGGCCGTTGAGGGGGCGATGAAACTGGCCAAGCGCTATACCGGCCGCTATGAGTTGGTTGCCGCCCGGAATGCTTACCACGGTTCTTCCCAGGGTGCCATGAGCCTGATGAGTGACTCTTATTTCACCGGTGCTTACCGTCCACTGCTGCCGGGCATCCGTTACCTGACTTACAACGATCTCTCCACCGTCGAATGCATTTCAACGGCTACTGCTGCCGTTATCCTGGAGGTGGTTCAGGCCGAGGCCGGCATCCACCCGGCCAATCAAAGCTTTCTCCAGGCCGTGCGTGACCGTTGTGACCAGACCGGGACCCTGCTCATCCTCGATGAAATCCAGACTGGGATGGGACGAACCGGATCCTGGTTTGCCTTCGAACAATACAACATCCAACCGGACATCCTCCTGGTGGCCAAAGCCTTTGGCGGCGGCCTTCCGCTCGGGGCATTCATCGCTTCAAACGACGTCATGAAATCCTTGTCCCATCATCCCATCCTGGGACATCTGACGACCTTCGGTGGCAATCCGCTCTGCTGTGCCGCCTCGTTGGCAGCGATGGAGGTGCTCGAACAGGAGCATTTAGTTGAACAGGTATTGGATAAAGGACAGTACCTGATCAGCCGGTTGCAACACCCGGCCATCCGGGAGATCCGTCACCGTGGCATGATGTTCGCCCTTGACCTGGGTTCCCAGGATCGTGTTCTACGGATGGTCGAACTGGCCAAAGCGGAAGGCCTGTTAGTCGACTGGTTTTTGTTCAACATGAAGAGCATCCGGCTGGCTCCACCGCTGACCATTTCCCACGATGAGATGGACGATGCCTGCATCCGGTTGATTCGCGCATTGGACCGGTTGGATCGCTAAAGGTTGGAATGGTTGTCAGGATAATTCTTTTCACGGGCTCATTACGGTGAATAGCTGACGTACAGGTTGATAAGAAACAGGGGCCGCTGCTATGGATGATAGGCTACATAAGGAGCATACACATAACCCACTCCACCAATGCATGGGCTTTCAATTTTATACCATTTAAGTTCGGGTTCCACGACATCATTGACGGCTATCGTCCCGGAGACGATTCGGCCGTGCGCATCAAGTAAACGGACATGATAAAGCCCGTTTTCCTGATTCGGATTGATCATTTCCATACCCTTGCCTTTGATTATGTTGTAAGCGCCACCTTCATCGAGTTCAACCACTGTCGATTGTTTGGCAATCAATACATTTTCCTGGCGCGAGTTTACCGAGTCCAGAACCATTACTTGAGCGCCCGCATCCAACTTCAGCATGATGTTGGTGCCGTTGATCACCGGATCGGATCGAACACTCACCCGGTTTCCGGTAATTGAGGCATTACCATTGAAGGCCGGAATCAGATCAGGATCAATCCGGACATTGCGAATGAGGTGCCTGGCATTGGCGCCTCCTGTGCCTGCCGCAAACCCAATTCCCTGGAACTGTAAATCAAGCGTGCCCCGCCAGGTGAAACTGCGTCCGCACGCATACTGGACTGAAATCTGATCTTTGGAGACCTGTACCTGCACGTGTCTCCATTCATTGCCATCGGTAAAGACGGGGGGATTAATGCCCGATCGTTGGGCATCCTGGACGGAATATATAAGATTGCCCGCTCCATCCATCAGTAGAATATCGTTTTGATTAAAGGTGGCAAAGTGTAGCCCATATCCGGTATTGTCAAGAATAAATCCACGACTATTTCCATAGGGTATCTGTTTTCGATAAGCGGTACTATCCTTGAACAGCATCAGGACCAAACCATCTGCCGGCCAATCTTGCCAATGACCATTTGGGTAGGGACCGGTTTTATTCCGCATCAAATAATCAAATCGAATGGTAAATGGGGGCTGCATGGAAGACCTTAAAAAAACAGCGCTTGCCATTTCTGAGATTCCATCCGGTGTAAGCACAACGGAATCACGATATAATTTCGGATAATCGTTGTCTTTAGAACTTCGATAATTAATGACATCATTGCTGGCAAAATCAATTAATTTAGGTAGCCGGAGTTCCATCCCATAGTATTTATGGTTCGCCAGGTATACCAAAGAATCATCGACTGGTTTGAGGTAGGATGCGTCGATAAATTTGCCGAGCTCATCAAAGGATTTTTGATAAATTACATCCAGGACATTGCGGGACCATGGAGATCCAAAATTGGTTAAAAAGGTATCGAGGGATACAATGGGACTTTGATCGTCAAGCAATTGCAAATTAAAATTAATCCAGTTTAACTCTTTGTTGGAGGTGATGTAATAAAGCCGGTTTGTAATTGGATCGTAAGAAAGGAATAAAATGGCCCCCTTGGCAATGTATTGGATCGGTGCATGATCCAGATGCAACAGGTCGCGTAAATGGATAACATTACCGGTCGCATAGATCAAAATATTTTTCGGTGTGACCAGGAACATATCGGTCGTAATGATCGAATCCGGTATAAACAGAGGTTCACTGGAAAAAGACAGAGGCCAAAACGAAATTCCCCGATTGAACGAGACACCGGCTAACTGATTCAGCGCCGGC
>JAGQXC010000495.1 GCA_020436785.1 Saprospiraceae bacterium
CACCGGAATGAGGTATTTGTTCATGCGGCATCGCCTGGAAGACATTGTCCTGCATCAGGCTAATGGTGGTATTGCGTTTGATAATATCCGAAAAACGGGTCTGATCGATTTCAGTCACCTCGGCCGGAGTTAATGCCGGATCATTCAAATAGAAGAAACGATCGCCATCACGAAGCTCGGAAAATTGCAATCGCATGATCTCATTGACGGTCGGTCCGAAAATTGTTCCTTCCATCGGATCTTCAGAAAGCATGCCTACCCAGGGATCGATGTTGTTTACATCACCATAGATCTGAGCCAGCAGGCGACTTACATCAGTCTTGGCGGTGATGTCGGAAAATTTAGTGATGCGCTGCAATCCAATCGCAGCACGGATGGTATTGTAGTCAGCCAATCCCCGCTCGCGTCCACGCATGATGTTGATGGCTGCTAAATCCAGCCCTCCCTGGCCAGGAGCGCCAAACAGGAAGTTGCGAACGTCGTTGACCACCTTGCAATCAAATTCCTGTTGGACCTGGGTGGCCATTCCTTTGAAGAGAGGATCCAGCCCGCCGCCGGTGATCATTTGCAAGGGTTGAAAGAACGCCTGTCTCAATGACAAATGCCCCTGGGGAATTTCCTGACCTTTATTGTCAACCCGTAAGATCTGACTGTTGATCAGGGTATGACCCAGGCGGAATGCAGCTGCGGAAAACTCATTACTGATCTGTGGATTCGTCTGGGGTTGATATCCGGAATATTCGGCTAAGGCGACACCCATGGCCGGAAGCCATTCATTGTAGGTGATCGATTCGATGAATCCGCTGACCTTGCGTCGTGCCAGCTGGTAAATCTGTTCGTCGTTCCACCCCGGATGTTGTTTTTTAATGAGGTCGCACTGGCGATTGTGCTCCCGTACAAATAAGGTATGTACGGCCAGCAGGTATAAATTTTCATTGGCACGTACGTCCCCGGCCACAAAGGTGGGATTGGGGTCATTCGGCGTCAATTTAGCCATGAAGGGGGCCAGAGGATCGATGTTTGAATTGTATTCTCCGGTAATGGTAGACAATGGCAGCAAGTCGTCGGATGAAGTGCGGAGCTTTCCGTCCTGGAAAGTGCGCAACCAATTGGCCCTCTGTTCATTGGACCCGTAGATTCCACTACCATCTATAAAAGCGGTGATGGCGTTGATGTGCTGACGGGGGGTGGTCACTCCGGTGGCCGGATCAAAGACCGACCGTTTGATGGGGATAACCGGTCCGATGATGTCACCATCGGGCACCCGGATCATCAGGGTTTCATTGTCTTCATCAGGAGCGAGGGTAATGTCGTGGTCAATAAATTGTCCGAAGACCCAAACGAAAGCGCTGAGTCCTTTTTGGTCGTTGATGTTGCCGGGCTGATCAAACATCAGGTTGCTGATGATGCGGGGATTCATGCGCTCGACCGGCGCGCCGATTCCATCCGCATATTGCGCCGGAGCAAGCCTTTTCATGGTGCTGCCGGCCGATCCAACGGTAGGATCCACCGGATTGTTCAAGGTGCCATCAAATGTCCTTGTCTCCTGAGAGAACACCAACACTGAGCCCAATACCAACAAACTGACAAGTACACATCTCTTCATAGGCTTCGCAATTGCGATGACATCGATTAAGGATCCATGTGTGTTCCAACAACACCTTAGAATCCGGTTTATTAAACCGGACGGGAGAAGCAAAGATAATCGTTTTGACCGTTCGGAGGTTGTCTGAATCATCCTTTCTTTTGTTAAGATGTCCTAAGCAATAATTCGTTGCCTGCTGTCCTGGGATGAATCAGGTATACCGTGAGCTGGTAGACAAATATATAACGATTATTTATTAATTGTAAAATATTGTCTTATAAACTTTTAAGCTTTAACATTCACCAAAATCGGTTATCCGGATTACATCCCGGATTATTCCACGCAAAAACTGCTCCAAATCCCCATCTCCCACCCTGTCCACATTGTCCGATCGCCAGCATTTCCTTTATTGAAACATATTCTACCTTTACGCGTTAATGCAGAAGCATCCAATGGACATGCTATTTCTCACACCCCGTAATTGTCGGATCATGACTAGACTGGTCGCCCTGGTATCAATGGTTTCCCTCTTCCTGCCTCAATCTACCTGGTCGCAGGACTTTTTTCATCCTGTTCTTGAAAATCGTCAACCCTCAGAAACCCTGGCACCCGGGCAATCTGCCTTTCAACTTGACACCACGGCCCTCTGGCAGTGGGTCAGGCAATCAGACCATCCGGTGTTGTCCATTCCGGTAGACAGCAGGCAAAAAAAGTTGTTTACCCTGACCCCAACCCACATCATGAGTCCGGCCCTGGCAGCCAGGTATCCGAACATCCGGACTTTCCGCAGCGAACTAAATGGACAACGATTGGCCTGTGTGATCACGCCACACAGCATACATGCCTATGTGGATAATGGGATGGAAACCCTATTGATGGAATCCGGCGAGGGGGTGGCGAAACTCGGCCCGGTATCCTCCTGGATGTCCCCGGGACAGACCTTTCCCTGCACCGTCATCGACCACAATAACCGAACAACTACTGCCAATTCTGCAGATCAACCCCTACTGGAACAACGCGATCCGCAGGCGGACCCGGTCCTGCGCACGTACCGGCTGGCGATCGCCACGACCGGTGAATTTTCTGCCAAATACGGTAATTCGGTGGCCTCCGTTCTGGAAGAAGTCGTGGCGATCATCAATAACGTCAATGCGGTCATGGAACGTGATCTCTCGATCAACCTGCAACTGATCGATGGCACCGATAAGTTGTTTTTTCTCAATCCGGTCACCGATCCGTTTACCAACGGACAGCCTGACTCCCTGCTTCTGCAGGCTCCTTTTGCCATCAACGCGGCCATCAATACCAATGCTTATGACATTGGCCATGTGCTGGGAACCAATGCCGGAGGGGTCGCTTTCCTGGGTACCGTGTGTACAGCAGGCAAGGCCAACGCAACATCCAGCACCTTCGGCGCCTACAGCAACAGCTTGTTTTACCTCATCGTCGCTCATGAGATGGGACACCAATTAAATGCCACCCATTCATTCAATCTCTGCGACGGAGAAAACGAATCCTCAGAAACAGCCTACGAACCAGGCAGTGGCTCTACGATCATGTCGTATTCGGGGGCCAGCACCTGCAACACGAATTGGATTGCTTCCCACAATGAAGATTATTACCACACGGCCAGCCTTAACCAAATTATTACGTACACCCGGCAGGGCATCGGATCGACCTGCGGATCAACCGCTGCTCTTTCCAATACGGCGCCAAGGATTACCTTATTGGATGTCGGGTTCAGTCACATTCCCCATTCGACGCCCTTCCAGTTAACGGGAGAAGGCATCGATGATGAGGACCAATTTCTGACCTACTGTTGGGAAGAATATGATCTGGGTCCTCAATCTCCGTTGGGCGAACCCAAAGGCGATGCGCCTGCATTCCGCTCCTTCCCTCCGGATAGCAACGGCGTGCGTATATTGCCAAACTTGTCCAATTTACTGTTGGGCATCAAATCAAAAACGGAAATACTCCCTGACTATTCGCGAAATTTAAAATTCCGCTTGACCGTGCGTGACAATCATCCCGGAGCGGGATTGGTAGCCTGGCAGGAAATTGGTTTTAAAGTGGATGGAAATGCCGGTCCCTTCAAAGTCACCCAACCCGGAGCCGCTACGGTGTGGTCCAACGACCGGTATCAACTGGTCACCTGGGATGTAGCCCATACCGACAATGCACAAGTGAACTGCCAGGGCGTACGCATCCTGCTTTCAACGGATGGTGGCAGAAACCACGACATCGTTTTGGCTGATGTAACTGAAAACGATGGCTTTGCCTATGTCCTGATTCCACCGGGAATTGAAACGAAAGCTGCGAATATCAAGGTCGAAGCGGTACACAATGTATTCTTTAACATTACACCGGGTCAATTTGAAATTAAATCCGACATCACCCCATCCTGGTCATTTGGGATAGAGCCGAATTCTCTTTCGATTTGCATACCGGGATCTGAATACATCGATTTGCCAACGTTTAGCAGCAATGGCTACCAGGATCCGATCACCATATCCTGGCCGGATAATCTGCCAGAAGGATTGCTCCTGAGCGCTGAAAAGAGCACCGTGAATCCAGGTGACGCTTTTTTACTGGAACTGCGTGCCGATTACCAATCCATTTACCAGGATACTTCATTCATGCTGACTTTGACCAGTGGCGGAGAAACCCGCCAGGTTCCGGTCACCGTCCATTTATCACCCAGTGATTTTTCAAGCCTGGAACTGATGACACCTTCGGATGGAACGACGGGCGTCGCGTCCCTGCCCAGGCTCACCTGGAGCGCTGTCCCCGACGCCACTTATTATTGGGTGGAGGTTGCCACCAATCCAAGCTTTGAAGATCCATTGCTCAATCGTTTATCCTACGCGAACTTTTACGACGTACAGACCCCTTTGGAGGATGGCATGGTCTATTACTGGCGGATCACTCCTGCCAATGAATGCCGCAGCGGAAATCCTTCTCCGGCATTGGCTTTCCAGACCAAGACCCAAACGTGTCAGGATTTCACGAACTCAACACCGGTCCTTGGTGGCCGGATGGCAACTTCGCGGTTGAACATTCCCGCAGGCATTATTCCGACCGACATCAACATCCCCCGACTAAAAGTTTCCTGGCAACTGTTGGGAAATCTCACCATTGATCTGATTAATCCTCAGGACAGTGCCATCACCCTGGTCAGCGGAATATGTTCCAACCTCAGCAATCTGGACCTTGGTTTTGATGACCAATCCCAATTGACGTTAACCTGTCCTAACCGGAATGATCAGAAGATCATCCGGCCGGAAGATCCGTTGGCAAAGCTTAATGGCGATCCGGCCGGAGGTGAGTGGCAAATCCTGGTCACGGACAATGGAGGAAACAGCGGCGGCAGCATAGACCTCTGGAGCCTTGAACTTTGTTATGACAACGTACTCGATCCTCCCCAGTTGCAAGCTTCGGACACCCTGGAGGTAACGCCGGCCATCCAGATAGCCCTAAATCCGGATCTCCTTACGGTCACGGATGGCAATCAGGGGCCTGAGGAGCTTCAGGTGCGGATACTTCAATTGCCACACCGTGGCATGTTACAGGCCGGTGGCCAGAAACTGTCCCTGGGGAGTACGCTTTCCTTGCTGCAATTTCTGGATGGTACTACGACCTATACGTACGATGCGATCGAAGCAGGGCTTGATTCGGTGGTGGTGTCCATTGAAGATGGACAAGGTGGCTGGATTCCCCGCGCAGTCGTATATTTCCGGTCGCAAACCGGCACTTCCGTCCGCCACATGCCAACCATGCGCTTCACCATGTATCCCAATCCAGCCCACAATCGCATCCATTTACAATTCAGTGAATCCGTTGATCAACCCACTTTTGGAATTATGGATGCCCTGGGTCGGATGCTCTGGCAAACCACCAGATCCGGACAGGGACAAATCTGGGACCTGGACTTGCCCGATTTATCCAATGGCATGTATTTCATCTGGGTTAAAACAAAGGGGCTGGGTGGAATCCAAAAAATTATGATCCAAACACACTGAGAGAACCCATCAGGTTTGTTATTTTCGTTTCGGTCGTTTTTTTTAACCCGATCCTTAAGCATTTCCCCATTTCTACGCCCAATGGGCAAATCAATTTTGTCACATTGCCAATTTCATTAGTATATTACGAATTAAATAATCACACATATGAAGCAATACATCACCCTCCTTCTCGCCTTGATCGCTTGCTTGCCGGTAAATGCCCAAACCATTGCCCTCAATCCGGACAACGGCGATCCGGGAGCGTCCTTTTCGGTAACCATCACCGGTACCGCCACGGCATTCAGTGTGGCCTCCACGACTACCGCCCGCATCTCAAATGGCATTGAATCCTACGATATATCCGGTTCAGCAACCAGTGCTACCCGGTTTACCGGCACGTTGAGCCTGGCTCCGGATGCAACCTCCGGATTGTACAGTGCCACCATCTGGCAACAGGGGACTGCCGGGACATTCTGGACCTGTGCCGACTGTTTTACGGTTAACCCGGTTTGCCTGCTGGCAGGTTCGGCTTCCGTAACTCCTGCAACCTGTAACGGTGAGAGCACAGGTTCCATCGATCTTTCGGTCACCGGATCCCTGGGATCTG
>JAGQXC010000068.1 GCA_020436785.1 Saprospiraceae bacterium
ATTCTCTTCCTGGTACCATTGGTCTTCTTCATTACGAACATAACCGTGTTCAAATTGCCAGTTTGCAGTGTCGGGTTTTCCATCCACGTCAAATTCATCCGACCAGACCAGTTGATAGCCTTCCGGAACTCCTTCAATGCCAGATCGGTCAGCATGGCTGCTGCCTAAGGCGGATAGCAGGAGCAGAAGAAGATGGATTGGTTGGAAAAACATAGAGCATCTTTTGGTGTAACAAAAGATAACAAGGTTCTGCTTTTGGAATGGCTGAAAATGCATTTTTTCCTGGCTCGGGGTGATATCTCTGCCCGGGACGGAAGGTAATGATCAGATGTGCTTGGTTTTGAGGGCTTTCCGGATCAATGCTCCTACTTCGCCGGCATTGTCGAAATGATGGCTCCCCGGGGCGGTGACGATGGTGACATTTGGTTGGTGGAAGTTGGTGGGGAATACTGTTGTCTCTTCATCGCCAGAAATACAAAGGACCGGCGTGTTGGGTAGGTTTTTTATGGCATCAAGCACCACATGATCGTATTGATCCTTGCCCATACCCATCCGGTCGATGTAATGGACCTGAAAGTCGGTCGTCCGCGAAGGGGACATCAGCACGATCATTCGGGTTTGCTGTTGCATGACGGCCGGGAGGTATTTGAAAATGAACGGCAACACATCCGCACCAAAGGAGAAACCGGCCAGAATAAGGGAATGCCGGTGCCATTTCTCCAGGTATTCGGCGATCACCGGTGCAAACTCCTTGGCGGCCTGGGCCGGCAAAACCTGATTCCAGAAATATTTTTTTGAATCTATCCCGACTACGGGCATGTGTTGAGCGGCCATTTCATCCGAGAATGGTTGGCAGAAGCGGTACCAGCCACCGTCTCCGGAAAGAAAAAAGACCATTGGCATGGTGGTGTCCTCCGCGGCGGGGGAAAGGTAGATAGGAAGTGGATTGGCAGTTGAAGATATATTCCATGCACACAAAATATAAACGATTAACAATGAACGAATCGTTCGCACCTGAAAATATAGACGGCAATCGGATTTTATTTCAGCGGAAGGCTTCACCTGCGGCATAAGTATCAAAGAATTCCTGAAATTTTATGATCTTATTGGCCTTGATGTGTATCAAATGGACAAAATCGGAGGTATAAATTTTACCCGTTTTTTTAGCCATACATTTCATAAAACCGGTTACGGCTACCGAATCTTCACCAGTAAGAAATTGGTTAAGCTCAAGCAATAAAATTTCTTCGGCTTCTTTCCCAATATTTATCCATTCCAAAAAGCCGGCATGACCATTTTTGGTGCCAGCGGCAGGGTTATAAGGATTTTCCGGTTCCCCCCATTCGACATCTTCACTTAGGAGCTCAAGCAATTTTGGAATCGTTTTGCTCTCAAATGCACTGTACAATTGTGCCACTAGTTCTATATTTGCCAATTTCTTCCTTGTTCCCATCTCCCTTTTATTCATTTCATTATTGAATAAAACCTGCTTATAATAAAGTATATAAAGTGTTGTCGAATTGTTGTTGAAAGTTCAAGAATGTATTAATTCGGTTCATCCATTACAGTTACTGTTATGGGAGGTGTCGTCTCCAGGGATTATTTTATTTGATCAATACCTCAAAATGCTTCTCCAAAAGTGAAGAATACTCCTTCCTGATCCTTTCCTCTACCATAGTCTAATCTCAAGGCGATATTATCGTTTACCGAGAAACGAATGCCACCTCCGTAGCTAAATAAAACATGATTCAGTGATCCATCGGACACATCGCCTTCATCAATAAAGCCAACTCCAGATAAGCGTTTAAAGATCGGAAACCTGAGCTCTCCGCCTGAATCGAATAATATTTATTGCCTCTGAACCGGTTGGTGTAGTATCCGCGTAGCTTCTCAGAACCTCCAAGTGTATAACGGAATAAATAACCCGGGCTACCATAGCTCATGCCACCGGATAAGTGAGCAGCAAACACATACTTTGAAGTGTATAAGTAATGGAAGTACCTAAAGTCACCCCAAAGCAGCCCGAAAGGTGAACTTTTTGAGGAGTTTAAGGCGGAGATATGCTCATAAAATACCGAACCATAAAACCCTTGTTTGGTCGATCCTTGATTATCTCTGGTGTCAAAAACAAGCCCAATTCCTGTTCCTAACATTTTTTGATCCGGAAATAATTGAATCGATGTTTCATTTTTGTTTTGATCTTTAACACTGTTTTCTGCCCTGGAACGGAAATCACCAAACAAATATGTTTTCCAATGGGTTGAAAGCCTGTATTCAAGTTCTGGTTTTGTCTGTAGCCGGGTTGAAAATGCCTGAAAATAGTTGTCTGTACGGGTGGTGTCACCTTCTCCGAAATAATACTCGGGAAGATTGCTATAAACTATTGGAATTTTAAGGTTGGCATTCTTTACAATTTCATAGCGCATGAATGTAGACTGCAATTGAAGGTTGCCTGGAATAGTTGCCATCACTTGAACATCAAAATAATTTGCCGGCACTTTTAATGGATAAATAAATCCTGCCGCACCATAAATAAACCCAACCGATGGGTCATATCCAAATATTGGACTCAAGGAAAAATCGTATGGAGCAATTTTTACAGACACTGGAACGGTATTTTCAGAAGAGTTTACTTCATGGTCATATACTTTTTGACCGTCTGTCCAGGTTTGCTCAACTTTTATTTTGTAAAGATCCTCCGGATTTTCATTGAAAATGTCTTGATCAAGGATCGCAAAATCAGCAGTATATCCAGGAGCTATTTTTCCCAGCCAGTTTTCTTCACCGAGGACGTAAGCTCCATTAGTGGTGTAAGATTTTACGGCTTCTTCAATTGATAGCGTTTTATTTGCAAATCCGGAAATAATGGTGCCATCGGGTAATTGGCCAGATGTATTAACAGCCATATTCGGAAAGGGATTTAGTCCATCGACAAAACGATATTGAATAAAACTCGTATCCATCCCATATGGGAAATCACTGGTTAGTGCCCCTTGTACTTCGTTGTATTTTACTCGTGCATTGAGCAATTCATTTTCACGAAGATTTGTATTTGAGTTGCCGTATTCCCTGATCAAGGTTAAATAATCAAAGGTCTGAGAAGCAAGAATCGTTACGGATGAGCCTAAATTATGTATTTCAGCTAATTGCTCCGGAGTGCAATATCCGGCGTGATCGATTACATGCCGCCGATGGTTGTTCCTTTTCCCAAGTTCATTTATTGCATTAAGGATGTTTTGTAGACCTTCCTCCCCCTGGACATGAAAGGCAAAATCATCATCCGGGTGTAATAACAAGTAATTTTTAATTTCCTTTTTAGATAGGAAGACGGTTCCACCAGGTTCTATTGAACTGGTCATTCCGGGAGGAACCGAAAGTGACATGTCTTCAAAAAGCTTTATCAAGTGAAAATGGATGCGGGAAAAGTCATTCCTTGGACCGATGAAACCCAGCTTTTTGACCCCCATCGGCTTCATTAAACTGGTCGTTTGTGGCAAGCGTCCGTAGCTTCTTGTCCACATGCGGATATTTAATTTTCTCTGGCGCTGCAATGCCTGGTAGATCTTCATATTGTAAGGTGAGAATGTGTTGTCCCCAAGCGTGGTAATACCATAGGAAAGTGCCAGTTTCTGACCCTTATCTATGGCCGTTTCAATGGTCTGACCGGAATATTTTGCGCCAATACGCTTCAATGCTTCCATTGCAGCGGCTTCGAGCAGCCACCCGGTCAATTTGCCATTTTTATCTTTACCGATTTCACCATCAGGGATTTTTGTATTGCTTTTAAAACCCAGTTTCTTCAAAGCGATGGAATTTGAAATGGCGGCGTGGCCACTTCGGAGGAAAATGATTGCCGGAACAGCAGGAAATAGGTTGTCCAGGAAAGTACGCGGTGTGCCAATTGCAGAGAGGGCAGAAAATCCTAAATCACGTGCCACATAAAAACCATCAATGAGTTGATTCGAAGTTGCATTAAGCACTTCTGTTAGTCCTGCTGAATCTTGTACTCCGCTCAGGCTGATCTGCAATAAGCTGAGGGAGCCATCGATGAAATGGATATGACTGTCAATAATCCCTGGTATTATTGTTTTTCCAGACATGTTAATTTTGTGATCGAACTGCAATAGTCGTTCGGCAGAAAGTGTGTCGCCGGTTTCGATAATCTTGCCATCTTTCACAATGAAATACCTTGCAAAGGGCATTTGCGTGTCAGAAGTAAAAACATGACCATTATAAAACAATAGACTTTGAGAGAATATAAATGAGGGTGAACGCATTAAAAGCAACAGCCCACAAAAGATCTTTGTATTCATTTAATTACTGTTGGTTTATTAAAAATTTAGTGAAATCCACGTACTTTGAGATCTAAATCATGTTGAATGAGATCTAATTTATTTTCTCTGAGTAAACAACAGTTTGAATTGCCTTGGTTGAATTTTATGTTACAAGAACCTTTACATGGGATTAGCCTTTAGCAGTTATTTATTTTGATATAATTCTCTTCAACGGGCCAACTCAATTAGCCATAAATCGCTGGATTTCGGTATATAATTGTATCTACATCGGTTCTGCAGCCGGAAGTGGCAGAAAAATCTGGCGGAATCCTGTTCTATTGAGAAATACAATTTTATTGCAGTGAAAAGCATCATCACATTGATTATTTGGCAATAATGCGAATAATAATGGTTGACCCTGAAGGATTCGAACCTCCATCTCCCCGGTAAAGTGCCGGGTTCTCTAACCAGTTGAGCTAAGGGTCATTGGTTTGGTTTTAAAGACAACGACAACGTATTTGGTCACCCTTTGATCATCCGAGTGGGTCAAATTTTTCTAAATTGCCTTCATGCATAAGGTTTGGCATTTCCTCCGGGGTAGACAAAAGGTCTTATTGCAGGTAGCATTAAGCCTGTTGTTTGTCGGTCTGGGAATCTACTTTTTCCGCCATGAAGAAGGTGAGATTCCCCAGGTGGTTCAGGCATTAAAGACTGCTCAAATTTCCTGGTTGCTGGTTGGTGCCTTATTGCTAATGGTCTACATCGTGGTCCAGGGTCTGATGTACGTTTATAGCTTTCGGGCCATTGATCGTAAAATAGCACTGCAAACGGCTTCAGCACTATTCCTCAAGCGCAATTTGATCAGTGTATTCTTGCCCGCCGGCCTGTTAACCAATATGTTTTTCTTCACGGCCGAGCTGGAGCGAAAGGAAAGTGTTTCGAAAACGGATACTTATTTTGCTTCATCCATTTTCAGCATTCAGTCCATCTTTTCTTCCGTGATCGTGGGAATCCCGGCCCTGATCTGGTTGCTGGTTCACAGTAAATTAAGTGGTGGGATGTTGCTCGGCGTTGTGCTGATTGTCCTGATGATCGGCGTCTTGCTTTACGCCTGGCAGGACATCCGGAAAGGAGGGCCCTGGTTCAGGTACCTGGGTCGCAAGATGCCTGCATTCTCGGAGGTATTCCAAAACATAAGGGAGAATGCCTTTGATCAGCGGGCATTCTGGACGGTTCTGGGCCTGTCTTGCCTCATCGAGGTTATCGGTATTGCACATCTCTACATTTCCATGCAGGCACTCGGCTTGCCGGCCTCATGGAGCGCCGCCATCATTGGATATGCCATTGTTTTGGTGCTGCTCATGAGTTCACCATTTTTACGGGGCGTGGGGGTCATCGAAGTGACCTTAACCTATGCCCTGACCTTATTTGGGTTTGCGACCATGGAAGCCATAGCGGTTTCCATGCTTTTTCGTTTTTTCGAATTCTGGGCACTGTTGATGATTGGGATACTCCTGTTGGTGTTTCAACGGGGTAATTTATTGATCCGCATCTTACCGGCACTGTTGTTGTTTGCCCTGGGGCTGGTCAATATTTTCAGTGCCATCACCCCGGCGATTCCGTCCCGTTTACGTTTGCTGACCGATTACCTACCGCTTTCTGCCATTCATGCTTCAACCTATTTTGTGCTGTTTTCCGGCGTCCTGATGCTCGGTGTGGGTGCATACCTGTTGCGCGGCTTACGAAACGCATGGTGGATGGCGGTGGTTCTCAGCGCCCTTTCATTGATCACCCATCTGACCAAAGGCATCGATTATGAGGAAGCTGCGGTGGCCCTGGTGGTACTGGTAAGTCTGATCATTGAGCGTCGCCTATACTTTATCCGTAATGATTTGGCCTTGGCAAGACTGAGTATTTTCCCGGGATTGGTGGCATTGCTGGCGGTTCTGGCCTTTGGCACCATCGGGTTTTATTTTATAGAAGGCCACCATTTTCAGGCCGAATTTAACCTGATCGATTCCCTGCGAGCCTCGGTCACCTCCCTGTTGCTCCTCGAAGTGAATCTGGAGCCGGCCACCCGGTTTGCCCGGGAATTTCTCTGGAGTATGCACATCCTGGGAGGAGCTTCACTGGCTTACCTGGCCTTTTTACTTTTCCGTCCTTTGGTGATCCGGCCTTCCGCGCACGGACAGGATCAGGAACGTGCCCGAAAATTGATTGAACGTTATGGCAACTCTCCCCTCGATTATTTTAAATCCTATGCCGACAAATTATTTTGGTTCACTCCGGATGGAGAGGGAATGGTGGCATTCAAAACCAGCAGGACGTATGCCATTGTTCTGGAAAGTCCGGTTTGCCAGGCCTCCGAATTGACGACGACCATCCAGGGCTTTGAACATTGGTGCCGGGGCAATGGGCTGAGGACAGCCTGGTACCGGATACCGGAGCACCAAATTTCCGTCTATGAAAAACTCGGAAAAAAAGTGCTCCCGGTGGGAGAGGATGCCACAGTGGCCCTATCCGAGTTCAATCTGCAAGGATCTTCGAAGAAGGCATTGCGCAATGTTTTAAATCGGTTGGATAAGGAGGGCTATACTTTTCATGATCACCGGCCTCCCCAAACGGATCGTTTCCTGCAGCAATTGCAGGCAGTCAGCAGCGAATGGCTACAGGATACCGGACGTCATGAACTGGTTTTCTCCCAGGGCCTTTTTGACGCTGAAGAAATTCGTACCCAACCGGTTTTTACCGTTGAAAACGCCCAGGGGAAGATCGTCGGGTTCGTAAACATCATTCCTTGCGCCACCCCGGGTATGGCTAATTTTGACCTGATGCGGAGGACCGCAGATGCCCCCAATGGGGTGATGGATTTCCTGTTTGTAAAGATGTTCGAGACGCTTAGGGCTGCCGGTTACGCCACCTGTAATTTGGGCATGGTTCCGATGAGTGGTATAGCTATTCCCGGCAATTTTCAGGAACGGATCATTAAATTGGCCTACGAGCGGATCCGTCAATTTTCCCATTATAAAAGCCTGCGCTATTTCAAAGAAAAGTTTGATCCGCAATGGGAAATGATGTACCTGGTTTACAATGAACCCTATGATCTGATTTATTTACCCGCTGCCCTGGAGAAGGTCATGGAATCGGCGAGCTGATAAGAAGGATAGTGCGATGGAGGACAATTTATTGGAATAAACGTGGAATAAATTGTATCATTAATCAACTGTAGAACCAACTGGATCCTATGCACTTATCCGACAAAATACGTCTGG
>JAGQXC010000496.1 GCA_020436785.1 Saprospiraceae bacterium
AGCATAAAATTTGTCTATCACCATGAAATCCATTCTTACGGTGGATACGGCTACTGGAACTTTTATGGCGATGTGACCCGCTTTGATCAGGTGACGAACGAATGGGTTTTGGTGCCGGGTCTTCAGGACAAACCCGCCGTAGATGCTACGAATTTCCGCTTTTGCTTTATCCGCGATTCACTTCTTTACGCCTATTTCCAATGGTCCTGGCCCTACCACACCAATCGCAACAATCCCATTAAGGAAGATGTGTTGTATTCATACAACCTGAACACCAACCGGTGGAAACTAGAAGGTGATGTTTCAAATCACTTCCCGCGGCAGCTGGGTGATGCCCATTATGAATCCGCAAATTACATCCTGGAATTTAATAAAGAGGGCATCGGGGTCCTCCTGGACAAAAGGTCGCTGCAATTCAAATACAATCTGCCCCTTTACCGTTTGTCTGCACGCTATCCGGAACTGGTAGCGGGCAATACCCTGTCGTGCCGGCAGATCCGCAACGACTCCATCTGCTTTTACGACACCTCCCGGCTCCGCGTGGTGGTCAACCTGAAGGAGATCGATCAGGCCGCCTCCGGAACGTCCGAACCGATGATTTTACCACCCTCCTGGGAGGCTTATGCAATTGGTCTGGGAGGTCTGGCATTGCTACTGACCGGTGCTGGAATTTTCTACTTGCGGAAACGAAAATCTCCGCAAGTTATGAACGCTTCCGCGAGCCGGATCCATGAAGAGTCCTCCTGGCCGGAGCTGCATCCCTACATCGGTCAAACCATCGTTCAGCAGGTGCTGGATGAATGTCTGGGCATCCAGGAGGTTGCTTCATCGAATATCCAACGGAATAAACGCTCCGCGCTCATCAAACAAATCAATGAAGACGATGCCACCGGATTCCGCATTGAACGGGTAAGGAATGCCGAAGACTCGCGCATTTACGATTATCACATCCGCTTCATTCCAAAAAATTAAAATGGTCCTCCCCTGATGAGATGTTCCCTCCGCATATTGACGCTCCTCTTCCTTACCCAATTTTGGATCATTTCCATCCGGGCCCAGAATCTCATCCTGAATGACAGCCCGCCTTATCTGTCCGCAGCCCGGGTAAAGGAACTCCTTGTATCTTCCCGGAAATTGTTTTTGGACTATGGCATTCCTCCTGAAAACAAAGCCACGGTCATTAAGCTGGACACTTGTTACTACCTTTTTCCCGACGGTTACAATTATGTATTTCAATGGCAAAGTCCCGGGTGGAAAAACCTGTATAAAGGGAAATTCCACGGAAGCAATTTCAACAGTTTCAAATTTATCTACCAGGAAGTGATCTATTCGTATGGCGGTTTCGGTTTTATGCACTTCCATCCGGAGGTCACTTTTTTTGACCGGGGCAAAGGCGAATGGGAGATCATCCGCTGGGATGGAGATAAACCGAAAATTGAAGGCAAAAGTCAGGACCTGACCTTTATTTCCGGGCATCACCTGTACACCTATTTCAATTACCAATTGGTCCTCCGGCAACAACTGGATTAT
>JAGQXC010000497.1 GCA_020436785.1 Saprospiraceae bacterium
ACCAATTGTGTAAATGCAGCAGTATAGCGAATGGGTTGCTGGCCATGAACGCTCGTGAGAAAACCGGTTAATAGTGGAATCAACCAGCCGTTGATAAGCATCCAATTAGGCAGATTCAGGGATCTGTTCGATAAGTGAAGCATCGTTTTCTCCAACTTTATTGACGCGTGAGGATACCGGATAAGCCCGGGTAAATTCTTCTGGATAGGGTTTGATCAACTGCAGCGCATCTTCCGGCTTCAACTCCATATCCAGCCACAGACGTTCTTCTTCCGGTAAAAGGATGGCGGGCATCCGGTCATGGAGTTCAGCCACGACTTTATTGGGTGGCTGGGTGATGATGGTAAAAGACTGGATCCACTCACCCTGGGGATTTTTCCAGTTTTCCCAGATCCCTGCAAAGGCAAATAAATCCGTGTTGGTGGCAACAATCCGGTAGGGCTGCTTGGCTTTTCCTATTTTTTTCCACTCGTAGAATCCATCGGCGGGAATTAAACAGCGTCGCTTCTGGACCGCATTGCGAAAAGAGGCTTTTTCCAGCAGGGTTTCGATGCGGGCATTGATCATTTTGTAGCCTATCTTTTCATCCTTGGCCCAAAAGGGGATCAGTCCCCAACGAAAAGGCCGGAAATGTTCCTGATCGTCATTGGTGATGACGGGCATGACCTGGGTAGGCGCCACATTGTAGTTGGGCAACGGATTGTATCGTTCCAGGTCTTCTGAGTAGAAGGTGGACTGGAACCGCTCCTCCAGTTCTTTTTCGGTTTTAGTCAAAGAAGATCGGCCACACACAGATGATTGGAGTTTAGATTTTAGATGCCAGCCATAAGACATTGGATTGCTGTCATCCTGCAAGCATTTGGAATAATTTGTAAAATCAATCTACTAATTTACCTAAATGCGACTGCACTCCAAATAATTCCAAGGCAACCTCCGATAGTTAATTGCCATCGATCTAACCTCGATGGTCTATCTGCTAATGTCTAATTTATGGCCTATCTTTGCAGCCAATTTTTTGGAAAAGCGTTATGTACAGAGAATACAAAGGGCTGGATCTGCCCCAGATCGATAAAGACATCCTTGCCTTTTGGATGGATCAGAAAATATTCAGCCGGTCAGTAACCGAACGGCAGGAAGGGAAGCCATATGTTTTCTACGAAGGGCCCCCTTCTGCCAATGGTAAACCGGGCATTCATCACGTCATGGCCCGTACGGTAAAGGATCTTTTTTGCCGGTATCACACCATGAAAGGCAGCCGGGTGGAGCGCAAAGGAGGCTGGGACACCCATGGCTTGCCCATCGAGCTGAGTGTGGAAAAGGAATTGGGCATTACCAAGGAAGACATCGGTAAGACCATTTCCATCGAAGAATACAATGCGAAATGCCGGGAGACCGTCATGCGTTACAAAGACTTGTGGGACGACATTACCCTGAAAATGGGCTACTGGGTAGACCTCGACCACCCTTACATCACCTTCGAAAACGATTACATCGAAAGCGTCTGGTGGTTGCTTGGTCAATTGTACGAGAAAGGACTTCTTTACAAGGGCTACACCATTCAGCCTTTCTCTCCGGCAGCCGGAACCGGGCTGAGCACCCATGAATTAAACATGCCCGGTGCCTACCGGGAAGTTAAAGACGTATCTGCTGTCGCGCAATTTATGGTCGTCAAGGAAGACCGGTCGGCATTTCTGTACGACCTGGTCCCTCAGGGTAATGTGTATTTCCTGGCCTGGACCACCACCCCCTGGACGTTGCCATCCAATACGGGTTTGGCCGTGGGATCCAACATCGAATACGTTCTGGTGGCGACCTACAATCCGTATACCCACGAACCGGTCAACCTGATTCTTGCCAAAGATTTGGTCGGCACCTGGTTTAAGCCGGAACAGGCGGAAGCGAGCTATGCCAACTACCGGCCGGAAGATAAAGTCATTCCTTACCAGGTCCTTGGAAGCTGGAGAGGAAGCCAGTTTGAACGGTTAAATTACCGGCAGTTGCTACCCTATGTTCAACCGGAAGGCGACGCATTCATTGTGATGCTGGGTGATTTTGTTTCGACGGAGGACGGCACCGGGATCGTGCATATCGCCCCTTCATTCGGAGCGGACGATATGCGGGTGGCGGCCAAATACGGCGTCGGCGCACTTACCCTGGTGGATAAGCAAGGAAAATTTGTGGATGAAGTGGGTGAATTTGCCGGACGATATGTCAAGGATTACAAGGATGAAGGTGATGATTACGTCAATGTAGACGTGGACATCGTCACCAAACTGAAAAAAGAAAACAAGCTTTTCGCCACCCAGAAATATGTGCATAATTATCCGCACTGCTGGCGCACCGACAAACCGGTCCTTTATTATCCGATGGACAGCTGGTTCATCAAATCGTCCGCCTGCCGGGACCGGATGGTGGAACTGAATACCCAGATCAACTGGAAACCGGCGCACACCGGAGAAAAACGTTTTGCCAACTGGCTGGAAAATCTGCAGGACTGGAACTTGTCCCGTTCACGCTTCTGGGGCACTCCATTGCCCATCTGGCGCACGGAAGACGGGGCGGAAGAGGTCTGCATCGGATCCGTCGAACAACTCGGTCGGGAGATCGACCGGGCCAATCAAACCCTGGGTCTGGATCAAAAAGTACCTCATGATTTACACCGGCCGTACATCGATGAAGTTGTACTTTGCTCACCGGGTGGTAAACCCATGCAGCGGGAATCGGATCTGATCGACGTGTGGTTTGACAGTGGCTCCATGCCTTATGCGCAATGGCATTATCCCTTCGAGAACCAGCAGAAATTTGAGGACAATTTCCCTGCCGACTTCATTGCGGAAGGAGTTGACCAGACTCGGGGATGGTTCTTTACATTGCATGCCATTGCCTCCATGGTCTTTGACAGCGTGGCGTTCAGGAATGTGGTGTCCAATGGACTGGTACAGGATAAGCTCGGACGCAAAATGTCCAAGCGACTGGGTAATACGGTAGAACCTTTTGAGACCATCGCCCGGTACGGCGCCGATCCCACCCGGTGGTACATGATCTCCAACGCACAGCCCTGGGACAACCTGAAATTTGACATTGACGGCGTGGAAGAAGTACGCCGTAAATTCTTCGGCACCCTGTACAATACCTATGCTTTCTTTGCCTTGTATGCCAACATCGATGGATACGATGGAAAAGAAAAACAAATACCGGTACCACAGCGTCCGGAGATCGATCAGTGGGTGCTGTCTGAACTGCATACGTTGATCCAGGGTGTGGATGCCGATTACGCCGACTACGAGCCGACCAATGCGACTCGTAAGATCCAGTATTTTCTGGATGAGCATCTGAGCAACTGGTATGTCCGCCTGTGCCGTCGCCGTTTCTGGAAAGGCGAAGTCACGGAGGACAAATTGGCTGCTTACCAGACCCTCTATGAATGCCTGGTTACCCTGGCCAAATTGATGTCACCGGTGGCGCCATTCTTTGCCGATTGGTTGTACCGCAACCTGAATGAGGTCACCGGACAGGAAGGTCATCCTTCCGTCCATCTCAGCCTTTTTCCGGTAGCGGATGCAACCGTCATCCAAAAATCGCTGGAAGAAAAGATGGAATATGCCCAGCGCATTGCTTCCATGGTCCTCTCTTTGCGTAAAAAGGAACGCATCCGGGTCCGTCAACCCTTACCACGGATCCTTATTCCAATCGTTGACGATCATTTCAAACAGCAAATCGAAGCCGTGGCGGAATTGATTAAAGCGGAGGTAAATGTTAAGGCCATCGAATTTGTGGATGATGCTTCCGGAGTGATCAAAAAGAAGGCAAAAGCCAATTTTAAAACCCTGGGCAAACTATTGGGTAAAGCCATGAAAGAAGGGGCGGCTCGCATCGAAGAAATGACCCAGCAGGAGATCCAGCAATTGGAGGACACCGGTTCATTTGCCTTGCCGCTGGCCGGCGACACGTACACGTTGACTTCAGATGATGTGATCATCACCTCGGAAGATATACCGGGCTGGCAGGTCGTCAGTGATCGTGAATTGACATTGGCACTGGATACACAATTGACCCCGGCCCTAATAGCAGAAGGAACGGCGCGTGAGTTGATCAACCGTATTCAGAATATACGTAAACAACAGGATTTCAATGTTACCGACCGGATCGAAGTCCGGATCAGTGATCATGAAGTCATCCGCGATGCTGTCCAAG
>JAGQXC010000498.1 GCA_020436785.1 Saprospiraceae bacterium
CCCTTATTGCCACGATGGCATCAGCACAGTGGTGATGAGCCCTAGTGGACAAGTTGAGGTGTGGGCCAGCGACTTCGATGCGGGCAGTTACGACAACTGTACCCTGTCGGAGAACCTGATCCTGAGCTTCACCGAAGACGGCGAGACCCCGAGCTGGACCTATACCTGTGCCGACATCCCGGATGGACGGTCGCAGGAGATCCAGGTGACCGTCTGGGTGATCGACGAAGCGGGCAACAAGGACTTCTGTACGACAACCTTTATTCTGCAGGACAACACCGGCAATGCGTGTGCAGACAGCAGCCCGTTGACGGAAAGCGGAGTGGGCAAGGCGACCCCGGGGCAAAAGGAAAAAGGACAAGGGATCAGGACGCCGGAATTATACCAGAACACACCAAATCCCTTCAGCGGGGAAACGATGATCGGCTTCTGGTTGCCGGAAAGCATGACGGCTACCCTGCGGATCATGGATGTGACCGGTAAGGAGTTGTACCGGGTCAGCGGCTGGTATTCCGCAGGCAACCATCAGGTAAATCTGAAGGCTGGAAGTTTGCCGGAGTTAAAGGGTGTGCTCTTCTATCAACTGGAATCGGAGAAGGGCGTACTGAACCGTCGAATGGTTAAAGTCAATTGATATTGGTAACTGTTGCTTTCAGATGCTGACCGGTGCAAAACAGCCGGCAACATCCAACGAGCGATATGATTTGGGTTGAATAACTAATATGGAAGCGAAGGTGCAAATAAACCAGAGAAGGCAAATGCTGAAATGGTTGGTGACAGGAATTGCGATAACGCCTTTTTTCGGATGGACTCGATCAATTAATTATCCGGAGATCCCGGCCCCAGTCCTGGAGAAATGGAATAATTGTAAAAAACAATATGCGATGGGCATGCCAAACAATCCGCAAATCGTTGAAAGTTATTTTAAACCGGTGAGGATCTCCTCATGGAAGAAGCATTCAACGGGCTATAGCCTGACTTATACAAACAGATTTGGCCATCAATTGTCTTTTGACCAATCTGAAAATTCTTTTGTCCACAGAATTTTGATCCAATGACTCCAAAATTTGCCCAGAATAAACGATTACTTTTTAAGGCAATCTATCTCATGAGTGGATGTTTCGTCTTGTTAATGGTTTTGATGTCCATGCATGATCGTGTGGATTTCCCTGCAAAGCCTTTTCCTGAACCGGCTGCCATGCCAACTTCGGTAACATTTGGCGGCAGCTTCCAGTCTGAATTGGGTTGTCCGGGAGACTGGCAAGCCGATTGCAGCATCACTCATTTACAGTTTGATGCCACCAATATGGTCTGGTACGGAGATTTTAACTTACCGGCTGGTGCTTACGAATACAAAATTGCTATTAACGACAACTGGACGGAAAATTATGGACTGAATTGTCAGAGTAATGGCCCCAATATTCCTTTTACCGTACTCACCCCGAGCACCGTTCACATCACATTTGATTACAGCACCGGATGCAGTCAATTGTCAGTCGGAGAGACCGAGGTGTATTTGCAGGATATGCTGGTTCACGACACCAATATGGATGGCGTGGCCAATCCCGGAGATTCCATTCGTTATCAACTGGACATTATCAATAACCGGAATGCTTCAATAACCAATCTGGTCATCGATCGCACCAACGATCCCAACACCACCATTAACCCCAGCACCATCATGGCTACACCGGTCGCTATTGACGACCAATACTCCTACCTGGGGATGAACATTGTCCAGACAGCACCCGGTGTTTTGGCCAATGATGCCGATGTCAATGACCAGCTTCCAAATCCTCCCTACAATGAAAACCTGACCGTACAATCGGTACAGGGTGGCAGTCCCGGAGTCGGCCAAACCACCGATTACGGTGCGACCGTCACCATGCAGGCTGACGGAAGTTTTGTATACGATGGGACCGGATTTACCGGGACCACGGCCGATACTTTCCGCTATAAAATCATTGATTCCGAAGGATTCGTGGACTCTGCGGTGGTTTCCATCGGTTACAACATGCCTCCCGTTTTGGCAAATATTGAAGGGATGGCCTTGTCTTATACCGAAAATATGGTGGCAACCGTCATTTCTGCAACCATCACCGCCATGGATCCGGATGATGCCAATTTGGAAAGTGCTATCATTCAGATTACCAATAATTACCAAAACGGTCAGGATGAATTGGGTGTTTCAGGAGCGTTACCTGCCGGCATTGTTGCCGGTGCTTTTAATACTTCCAATGGGTCAATAACCCTGACAGGTTCTGCTTCGGTGGCAAATTACCAGACTGCCTTACGACAAATTACCTACA
>JAGQXC010000499.1 GCA_020436785.1 Saprospiraceae bacterium
CAGGTATTCCCGCGAGCCGGTAAGTCGTCCACCGTAGCCATCCGTTAATTGACTGACCTTTGCCATGACCTGGGAATGTTGAAATCCTTCTTCCCTGATCCGGGCGAACACCCGGTCCGCGGTATCGATCTGGCTATTGCTTTCTGCCACAAAAAATAAGGAAAGCAATAACCCAATTAAATACTTAATGGACATACGGTAAAAATTGACTTATTAAAATAATTTAAATAAAATCAGGATAGTGCACTACACCCGTTGTAAATTATCTGTCAGGAATATTTTAGGTATCCAAAAGGTTATTTTTCCAGGATAAAGTCCAATACCTCCTTTACAAATAAATCCGGATCGGTATCCATGGCAATGTGTTGTTGCCCGGGTAACGTGTCAACGGTCAAGGTAGGTAGGGCTTCTTTGAGAACGTCGGCGGCCCGGGTAAATAATCCGGGACTGTCTCCACCCAGCAAAAATAAGGTGGGAATGTGATAGGACTTGAATTGATCCGGGTCAAAGCGGTAGTTGCGGTCGATGGCTAATTCCCGGGGAATGGTGGGAGCAAGTTGAATGCGTACCGGCCACATGGGTAATTGACGGTAGGCTGTTAATTCATGGTCGGGCATATGCACTACCTGCTGCATAAAATAGGTGAGCGCTTCTTCGTTTTTTCCTTGATCAATCATGACCTGCATCCGGTCGGGAACTTGTTCCGGATACATGGGTACTCCGGTAGGTATGGGAGGCTCGTAGAGGATCAGTTTGCGAATCTTGTCGGTCAACAGCGTGCTTTCAAGGGCGCAAACAGCTCCGTAAGAATGTCCGAGTACGATGGTTGGTTGGCCGATGGCTTCCAGTATGGCTGCGACGTCTTCTGCCTCCCGCTGCACAGCGTATGCCGGACCGTCACTGCTGGCGCCGCGTCCTCGCCGATCCATGGTATAGACTGTAAAATGGGTCTCGAAGCGTGGTGAAATGGCGGACCAGCGCTGGTGACTGGCAGTGGTCCCGTGAATCAGCAATAAGGGCGGTCCCGAACCACTTTGCCAGAAACCAATCTTGGTACCATCTCCGGAGACGATTATTTGCGGATTGGTCTTTTCATTTATCGTTGAATTTTTCATTGATTTTGAATTAGGGGAATGTCCGCAAGCCATCGTGAGAAATAAGATTAAGGAGAATACGGAACAAATGGATTTTAACATGACAAATCATCTGGGTAAATGCATTAATTTATTAAATGTGACACTTAATTCCCAAAAATTAATTGGATAAATGATATATCTCACAGAAATTGGATGAGATTTCTGGTTCCAGGTCACCTCAATGCCATTCGCATTTAATGGGCTGTCTGAGTCAATATTCCCGAATAATAATGATGGTAAAAAGGTCTCTATTTTGCCGGTCATACCCGGTATTAAAAAGAGTAGGTCTTGACCGCTTTATGAATGTTGGGTATCTACGCTAGCCGCATAGACGACCTTCCGGGCTCGGTTCATGTTGCCTAACGGTTCGAAATCAGAGGAATTTACCTGCCATGGATTAAAATGGAAGCCACTGAAATGGTCGATCTCCGGATGCAATTCCTGTTGGGGCACGATCACTTCCGCAATGGTTTCCTGGGGTGAGTGCCATGCTTTCGTCGCATCTTCGAGTGGGGTCTGTTGTTCATCCAGGTATCTCTGCACTTGAAAAAGGAATCGCACCTCACTTTTTGCCAAACGAGCTCTAAATTCAGAAGTCAGATCGGGTGGGGTATGTGCTGGTGGATTTTTGGGAATGACCGGCGCCAGGCGGTATTTGGCCACGACGGAACCTATTCGTAATGGTGACCGGCTCCAGTAGGTTTCGGTGGCCAGGCTCTCGACAGGTATCCTGGCCTGGTCCGTGACCGTTTTTACTATCCGGTAGGCTTCCCGCGTTCCGGTGTGGGTAGCCAGCCGGGTAATCCCGATGATCTTATTCAAAGTACCTTCTTTGTAGAAAGCAAGCGATGTCGCCATCGCTTCGACGGCATCCCGGGCGTGATGGCATTCGGCATTGGTCATCAGAAAATGTTGCACTGAACCCTGATCTGGCACCACTTCAATGGCTGCCCCGCGCAGATCATTTTGGGCATCATCCCGTACGAATGCCGATGCATTGGAAAACCGGATCCGGGCAGGATAGGCCTGTCCCGGTTGCAGGAACCCGACCTGTAAATCGTCGCTGAGGTCATCCGCGATCCGAAAGATAGCATTCTGTATTCCCACCAGTGTTTTAGCGTGTTGTGGTTTTTGTTTTTTTCCGGCCGGATCGCTTTTGGCGATGTTCAGGATTTCCTGACGAACTTCTTTGGCCAGCCGGGAAAAGATCTTTTGTTCTTCTTCCGGTGAGCCCCCCAGATAACGGATCGCTTGTTGCCAATTCACTGACATATACGGTTTATTTAATACATAATGACCTGCCAGTGAGGATGATCGTTTTCCCAGTTCTTCTGAAATTCCCGGTCGTCCAATACCGCATGGCAAGGGTGAAGGAATTCCCGGAGATAACTGTCTCAAAGCTCCGGCAATCGATTTCTAAAAGATACTAAATCTTTACGGATGTATGCGTGGGCAGTCACCGGACAAATATGGGCAAATACCCTGCTTGGGCAGTGTCAGTGATCAGGGAGTGTCTTCACGGACTGGTACTGAATACCGGTAACCTCCAACTCCAGCCAGGTCCAGATGTCGTTGTCCATACGCCAACTTACAGACAACATAACTGGAACGTTGATGCCATTCAGTTTTTTTGTTTCCTGGGCTTCTATGATCCATTCGATGGGCTTTGCGCCTTCGTCAACATCTTTATAACGAAGGGCGGAGAAGCGAATAAACTCACCTTCTTCGTTGAAGGTGAAAATGCCGGACCCGCTCACTCCCTGGTAGGTCATGGTTGCCCGAGCAGATCGGTTATCAATGGGGGACCAGGTCAGGTAGGGGCTGCGGGCCGCCGAAGGAAACCATACGATCTCGGCAAGGTACCGTTGCAGGGAGGATTGGTTGAGTTTTGCATTATTGCTGACTGCCACGATGGGGATGGCTGAAAAAGCTTTGATGAGCATTTCACCCTGACCTTTACGAAATTGGTCACGCCCGGACATTGAAACCAGTGGATTTATGGTTACGTCCACCGTCCAGTGGAAAGCGGGCGGATCGAGCGTAAAATATTGATTTGCCCGGGCTTGATACCATTTGGCCTGGTCTGGCTTTAATTTCATCCTGATTTTTTGGCTGACGTAGGCGGATTGGATAGGCCGGTCCGTGATTCCGGTTGCTTTAAACCAGTTGGCGACCGGCGCTGGCAAATCGCTGATGGTTGCTAAATTTTCCGGTGTCCGCTGCTCCATCATGATGGCCTTTCTTTCTGCCCGAACACGCCGCTCGAACCGGAAGTGGGCCAATCCAGTCAAGGCCACCAGCAGCATAATGGCATTTATGATGGTGCCAAATTTGGCGTCCTGCCAGAATAGAAAGATCAACCATTGGGATAGGAGGATTGCTAATCCTCCGGCGACCCACCAATAATTCGGCGAAGACCAAATCAAGATCACACTAACGATAAAAAGAATGAATGCCAGTAGCCAAAAAACACCGGCAATTTTCGGGACCGGTTGGGTCATTGCAGTCCATTCTCCAATTCCGAATGCTATCAGAAAGCCCAACAGGTGGATGAGGGCGTGTAAAGTGATCAGGATGGAAAAAAGCGTTTTCATGTTCTTTTAATCCATGGACTAAAATAGTCACTCATGGATTTCCAGGCGCTATACATCATTGGATGTGAATATGATCGAAGTCATTGCTTATCAATGCCCTGGCAGCAGCATTTTAGCGCGAGGCATCCGCAAGATCGTCAGACTTAATCCGTCTTGTCCAGTTTATATTTTGATGATTTTATATCCTTTTTGTACGGCATGCGATGTTAAAATCAAAACATAAATTCCTTCTGGGAGGTCATCCATTGGCCAGGAATATTCTTGTCCGCCATCCAGGAAAATTTGTTTCACCTGGACGCCTGTCATGGTCGTCAATTTCAGTGTACAGCGTTCCCGGTTATCCGCGGTCCATTTTACCTGCAAATGCCGGGTAACCGGATTGGGATAATACGCAAAGGGTACGGGATAAGGCAGGTTTTCAAATGCAGATAACTCGCTGGAGAAAGTCATCACACCCGGGTAATTCGGAACATATAATTTACCCCCGGCGATCACCGGTTGTCGGATGAAATTGCGCGAGCTGTCAGCAAATACCAGGGACCCGTCGGTGATGTCGAATCCTTTAATGGTTGAAGGATCTCCGCCGGTTACATAAACAATTCCATTTGCACCGGCAGGATTAAAAAGTCTCGTGCATTCGATTTATAGTCCCAAATCTTCTCTCCCGTATTGACATTGATGGCGAGCAGCATCCCAACATTTTCCGTTTTATTCAATGCCGTGAGTACCAAAATACTGTCCGCCAGAAGGGCATTTCCTTCGGCGAAATGCAGACTCTGGATTCCATCCGGTAGTGGATAACACCACTTTTTATAGGCATCAAAATAATAGGAACATACGGTGGTGTCATTGCATGAATAAATGCCCTGATTATTGGCTATAATTTGGGAAGCGTGATTATTTTGATTTCTTGCCCAATTGATTTCGCCGGTAGAGGCATCACAGGATATGATTTGTTCACTATTTCCGTAAAAAAGGTCGCCGGCAAATAATGCCGGAGTGTTGAAGTTTCCGGTGGAACTCCAGATGGTGGTGCCGTCGGATGCATTTAAACAGAACAGACTATCGGCAAATAGGTATAGCCTTCCCTCACCATCGGGTAAGGGGCTATGATTATAGAGGTCTCCAACTTCCCGTGACCAAATCACTTCACCGGAGTAGCGATCCAATGCAAACAGGGCTTCACCGTGTTGTCCTCCCACAAAAATCAGGTTATCCCAAACGGCAGGTACCAGTCCAGCTGTTCCTTCACCTCCTGGCAAGGTAAAATGCCAGAGTTCCTGATCCGTATCCAACCTATAAGCATATAGCGTGATGGCAAACCCGTCCCTGATGTAATAGAGAATATCTCCAGCCACGATCATGGTACTGGGAATACCACCCAAATCGATCAATTTTTCCGGTTGTAGAGGGGGCAAGAGGATTTCTTCATCTGATGCATAACCGGTTCGCTGGAAATTTTGGTTGATCATGGGCCAGTCCTGGGGGTAAAGGATGCTGCAAAAAGCAACAAATACCAACGTTTGCAATTGCTTTTTCATGACTCGTGGTTTTAATTGAATGAACCATTATTCAAAAAACCTTCGATAACCAGGGTAGATGGAGGATTATGTCTTGCAGTGATCTACAATAAGTTATAAACACACTCAAATACAAATGATGGCGGTCATGCATTTTACTGATGTTTAATGTGCCAATAGTCAGCAAATGCCTCCACCAAGCCTAACTGTAAATTGGCAAATCTCTGGACAAAATGGTGATCTGCTGCGGATTTAAGGCTGGTCCTGTTTCTCGGCACGGTGGATGTGTGCCGCAATTAATTGGGCCATTTCTTTCCATAAGGGTTGAGGAAACCCGTGCCCCATACCAGGAAAAATATGTAATTCCGAATTTGGAATCGCCGCAGCCGTTGCCTGGCCACCGCTGACGTCGATCATCTTATCGGCGTCGCCATGAATTACCAGGGTGGGTAAAAGGAGCTTTTTTAGCTTTTCGGTACGATCGCCCGATTTGATAACTCCGGTCGTTTGCCGGATGATACCATGCGGATCGTGGTCCCGGTCCCAGGCCAGGCCGGCATTTTCTGCCACCGACGTTTCATCGAACGGATACCCGGGTGAACCAATGGCCTTTAGTGACCGCACCCGCCATTCGATGTATGCCTGCCGGTCCTCCAGCGGTGGTGAACCTAACTTGCTTAACACCGAAAAGTCAGGCAAGCCAACGTTCGGAGCGCCGGTGGATGACATCATCGAAGTGAGCGAACGCGTGCGATCGGGATATTCAATGGCAACGGTCTGGGCGATCATACCTCCCATGGATGCGCCGACAAGGTGAATCTTTTTAAGTCCAAGGGCATCGGCCAGGCCAATGGTATCCGCCGCCATGTCCGAAAGGGTGTACGTTACCTGGGAAAAATCCCCCGCCAGTACCGATGGAAAATCGGGGACCGGAGCGTCGTCCAGATGAGTAGACAATCCGGAATCACGGTTGTCAAAGCGGATCACCTGTAGCCCGGTGTCTGCCAGTTGGCGACACAGGTCCAGTGGCCAGGAGATCATTTGAGCTCCGGCGCCCATGATGAGCAAGGCGGCGGGATCGGTGGGATTGCCAAACCGCTCAAAAGCCAGGTCTATTGGAGGAGTGCCGGGAATGGTAACGGTGCTAATTGACATATAGGTGCGATTTATGGAGTGATTAAAGTGGTGCCGGTTATTCAGGTTTCAATCCTCGCGAGCCGGTTAATTGATTCTTTAAATCGTGGATTTTGATTTTTTCGAAGAAATGCTTCATAATGCAGGACAGCATATTCTCGTTTAGTTGCCTTTTCGCCAAGACTGATGTTTCCATCCCACAAATTTTGATGTAAAGATTCAAATCCCCGGACGGCAACCTGGTTTACCTTAAGGGGAAGAGCCAGCTGGTCGTGGGTCAGGAATAAAATGAAGTAATAAAGATGCAATAATTCCGACATCAGAAAATAACGGGCTCGTTGATCTTCCGACGGTGTATCTTCAAAGTAATTAGTTAGAAATTCATTTTCTATTTCTTCCCGGGAACCCACTAAAAAATTCCCAACGATGGCCAGATCAAGATAACGGTCATTTAAAAACCCGGCCTCCCAATCCACCAACCAAGGCTTGATGCCATCGAAGAGGATGTTTTCCGGTTTGCAATCGTTGTGAGATGATACCCAGTTTTCGTGGTCCTGAAATGGGTAAACCGCCTTAATTCGCTCATAGATGTCAAGGATTTTCCGGGTATTTTTTTCCGGCAGGATTTCTTTTTTAAGAAATGCCGAAAGTTGCCGTTCCATGCTTTCAAAATAATTGATGCGAAAAGGAAATTTGGGGAGATGATGAAGCTTACGCAATAGTGAGGGCATTTGTTGAAAGGCACGGAGAGCAGGAAATGGGTGAGCGTCAATGAAACCGGTAATGGAGATACGATCCTTGATGCTGAGGTAATGTACTTTCGGAGCGAGTCCTGCTTCGGCTACCGTTTCCATGCAGGAGAAATAGTACAAGGGGTCACCAAAGGCATCATCGCGGGTAACGATCCGGAGTAAAAAGGGTTGATCATGAACGGTCAATTTAAAGATCAAAGCCCCGGAAAGCCCTTTCGTGATGGGCTCCAAAGCATTATAATTTGTGGTGCCGAAAGTTGCATTCAGTGCCTCATTCAGGGCATCCTTTTTGCTGTCAGGGATCATTCGCGAGGTTGATTTATTTGATCGGATGCATCAAAAGTATTTCTAGAAATGAAAATTTCTATCCCTTTATGACTATATTTTTTATAGCGCAATAGGGCAGAAAGTTTAGCGTTTTAATAATAGCTACCCTGTACTTCTTCACCCTTTGTTTCAGATAAATTTCATTATTAGTTTTCTTCCCGGAACCAATGATGATCTGTTGAATGTTTTAATAAAATTATTTGGCAGAGCCGGCTGGCCATAGATTATTTTACGGTTTGATTGATCATCAATCGGCCTGCCAGTTCGGATACGACCCATTCTTCAGCGATTTGATCGCCTGCAAAACGGCTAATAACCATTTCATTCCAGGTAACGCGTTTGCCTGAGGCGGGTATACCCATCAGGTTAGCATGGTGGGTCCCTTGCAGTGTGCGCTGCCAGGCGATGGTATTTTCATTTTCAACAAAAAATAGCATTTCAATGACAGCAATATCGGGCAGTGCTTGATGCATCTGTTTGCTGTAGCGCCGGATAAATTCATGACCCCGATAGGTTTTACCTTCGGCGTGGGCCTGGAAATCCGGTAAATAAAAGGCCTCCATGTGGTCGGTCAGGTTATGGTTAATCAGTTTATCATTCGCCTGGCGAAGAATCTGTTCTTTTTTCATAGGGTCTTCTAACAGGTGGAAATCTATTTGCGAGTTTCCGCTATTTATTTAAGAAACTACCGATGTTTTTTCGCAATAGTCGTAATGCAATAGGTTATTTCCGGAACAAATTTTTCAGATATATCGTGGCCCATTCCAGAGATTTCATGAAACATTGCGTTAGGGATTGCCGCGGCTAATTCTTTGCCAGCCGGTATCGGAACCAAAGGGTCTGCTGTTCCATGGACAATCATCACCGGTAATTTCAATTCACGTAATTGTTCCCGCCGATCGCAGTATTCTCCTATCATGACTGCAGCTAATTGCCGATTGACACTGGCAGGGTCCCAGTGACGGTGGCGCACATGTTCCAAAGCTCTTTTCCGGAGGATATCGTCCGAATCGACGGCTCCCAAAGTGCGGTAAATGTTTATTAGATAATCTGCCAAGGTATCAGGATCACTGGAGTCTGGCGGTGGGACGGACATGGCGGACAACGCTTGGGCATCTCCGGGGGCTCTTGCCGGATTGCCGGATGTAGAGGAAAGGCAGGTCATCGTCAAAATCCGTGCTGGAAAATGAATGGCCACTAACTGGGCGATAGCGCCACCCATGGAAGCGCCGACGATATTTGCCTGTACGATATTCAGGGCATCCATAAGTCCAATCACATCGCAAGCCATATCCAGTAAAGAGTATGCTAACGGAGCAGCCTTACAACTGCCCACCAATGGCCCAATGGCGGCCCAGTCCGGCTGACCGAGCGAATCCAGATGGGTGGAAAGTCCGATATCCCGGTTATCGAACCGGATCACCCGATAGCCTTTTTCTGCTAACGATTCACAAAGCGAAACCGGATAATGTAACAACGTGGCTCCGGTTCCCTGAATTAATAGTATCGGTGTATTGGCAGGATCTCCAAACGACTCATAAGCTATAGATATTCCATTGTTAAGCTTTATCTGACCGGATTGAGCAAAAAAGGAACAATTAGAATTCAAATAAAAAAATAAAACGGATAGAAGAAATTGAAGCTTACCGGAGTTCATAATTATCATGGATTCGTAAGATAAAGGTACATAAGTGTTGTTTGCTACGCAATTAAGTTGTGACAGACTTGTTTATTTGATCGATTGTGTTGTACTATGAATTGCAGCGTCTTTTATTTGATCTCGAGACTTTGGTAAAAGGATAATGGGTTTGGAGTCATATCAAAATTTACTGATTTGTTTTGAACAATGTAGAAAAAGAATTCAAAGTCAATATCGACGGTGTTGGATTTCCTGTTTTAAGAAATCCGATATTTGGTCGCCTAATTTTTTATATCCTTCTTCCGAATAATGCACGTCATCATTTCCTTTTCCGTATTGGCGGTGAATTAAGATGGAATTATCGTAAATGTCAAGGATGGTTACACCGTATTTATTAAGAATTGATTTGGCTTTATTATTGTATTTTATTACATCCTCCTGGTATCGTCCAGCTTCCATTTCCGGCACATAGGTCGTGGTGACAAAAATTAATTCTGCAGTTGATCGATTGCGAATCAAAGTAATTATTGAATCTAGATTATCGCCATATTCATCAACACTCAAGGTGATGGTGCCATTTATTTTATCGCGGTGCCCTTGCACGTTGGAATCGGGGTGCCGGTAACATAAATCCCAAAGGCCCCAGTTGAATAGGATGATGTCCCAATCTTTGTTTCCCACCCAGGTCACGATGCTGTCGACTCCGGTACCGGTATGTTCGGCATTGCCGGGATTATGTATTACTTCGGCCAGGTCTGCAAGATTTTTTTGGACATATGGGGTATAGCCGATTGAAATGGAATCACCAACAATTAAAATATTGGATTTTGGTTGCCGGCAATGCGCGCATGCCA
>JAGQXC010000500.1 GCA_020436785.1 Saprospiraceae bacterium
GATTTAAGATTTGAGATTTGAGATTTTGAACTCGTTCCGGTGATTTACTTACTCGGTCTAACTCTGGAATCCTGTAACACCCACCACCGTCGTATACTTAAAGGAGGGCTTCTTGTCCGGATAGACGTGATTGAACGCAAACTGGCACATGATGGCTGCTTCGTGGAAACCACACAGGATCAGTTTCAGCTTTCCGGGATAAGTGTTGATGTCCCCCACCGCATAAATACCCGGCACATTGGTGCTGTAATCCATAGTATTTACTTCAATCGCGTTGCGACTGATGTTTAAGCCCCAATCTGCTATCGGCCCCAGTTCCGGAGAAAGGCCAAACAAAGGAATGAAATAATCGACGGCTAACTGTTCCTCCCCCGTTTCAGTGACGAGCGTAACCTCACTCAGATGACCTTCCCCTTTCAGGGTGGTGATCTGAGCTTGTTTGACCAGCCGGATCTTTCCCTCGGCAGCCAATTGATGGACCTTATCCACCGACTCAAGCGCTCCGCGAAACTCTGTCCGGCGGTGAACCAACGTAACTTCTTTTGCCACATTGGCCAAATAAATAGACCAGTCCAGGGCGGAATCCCCTCCGCCGGCGATAACAACGCGCTTGTCTCTGAATTTTTCCGGATCCTTGATGATGTAGTCCACACCCCGGTCCTCGTACTCCTCCAGGCCTGGCAAGTTGGGCTTGCGCGGCTCGAAACAACCCAATCCACCGGCAATAACCACCACCCTGGCATGAATAATGGTTCCACGATTCGTGGTCAGAGTAAACCCAGTATCCGTTTTAATCAATTTTTCCGCCCGTTCACCAAAAGTGAACCCAGGTTTAAAAGGTTCAATCTGCTTCATCAGATTGTCAACCAGCTCCTGGGCAAGGATTTCCGGATATCCCGGAATGTCGTAAATGGGTTTCTTGGGATAAATTTCTGACAACTGGCCACCAGGTCCGGCCAGGGCATCCACCAGATGGCAATGCATCTTCAGCAGTCCGGCTTCAAAAACCGTAAATAGGCCACAGGGTCCCGCACCTACAATTACAATGTCCGTTTTTATAGAGCCATGATCATCAGAGCTGGCTTGCTGCAGATTGTCCATCTTTCTTCGTTTTTAAATTCGTTCGCAGGTTACGGTATTTGTCCGCAAGATAACCATTCGGTATTTTAGATTATGGGCACTGGATCACCGATCATTCACCCCAACCAAAAAATAAACAGCCGTGGTCAGAAAATTACGCACCCAGGGCATCCTGGTTATCAGGGGAAGCTGAACTCTGGGCTTCAAATTGAATTTGGACTCGTAAACCGGATTGATCAGCCAATATTTTTCAGCCAAAATGGTCATTCCGTTTCCGGCGACGATCCGCTTGAAGCGTTCGATGCTGATCCCGGTATCCCATATCTCCTGTTGACCGATAATCTTCACTTCCCTTTCACCACCCCAGCTTAATACCTTCCGGTACAGCGTCCAGGGCAACAGATGGATGTATGGCATTTTACTCAGCCACTTATTCTCCAGCATTTGCTGATGCCCGCCAAATGGCATTTGCCAGGGTGGAAATCCAAAAAAGATCACGCCTCCCGGTTTCAGAAACTGCTTGAGCCAGGGAATGAATTTTTCCTGATCTGGGATGTGTTCAATGACATCCTTCATGACGATGACATCAAAC
>JAGQXC010000501.1 GCA_020436785.1 Saprospiraceae bacterium
GAACTCATGTTCTTTCACCGGGGTCATCGCCAATTGTTCACCCAGGATTCTTTCATGATCCACGACGATCTGATTCAATTCTTTGTAATCCTTCACGGTAGCCATGGCCTGGGTCAACGTATTAATCTGCTCCAGCCAGCCGGACTTGCGGGCCTGTTTCCGGTATTGTTTCACGGCTTCTTCCGTTTCCTGCTTTTTGCCGGTATAGACAAAATAGAGGTAGGGCGCCGCCGGCAGATCATGATCCAAATGGTCAATGGCCAGTGAATCTTCTCCCAAGGTGTACAGGATCGGTCCTTCGGCACTGGCACAAGCAACGTCATATCCGGAGCCCCCCAATGAATCAAAAAGTAGCAGGTATGGATTGATGTCAGCCCATTCCGCCATAAAATAGACCAGGGTGGAGCTGGATCCCAGTCCCCAGGCACGGGGAAACTCCAGGTTACTGACCACCTGATAACCCTTCCAGTTGGAGAGGAAGTCCGAATTCTGTTGACAACAAGCTTTTAAGAGCTTACGCAGGGTCTTACTGATCTTATCGTCCGTAGACTGGATGCAGGAAAAGTCATAAAGGGAAAACTTGCCTTCATACCAGGTTTTGCCCTGATCATCAAGGGCCTTCCAAACCAGATCGTAACCGCGACTTTGTTCTTTTACTTTGAATCGTTGACCGAAACGGGTGGGGATAGCCAGTGCCTGGGCACCGTCCAAAACTGCATATTCTGCTGTAAGCAATAGTTTTCCGTTCGCTCGATACACCGGTTTAAGGGATGTGGTTGATCAAGCAACGAAAGTATAAATTATTAGGCTAATATTTGTTGATTCTCCGGCGGATTCTTCCGGATCACATCCAAAAACTCACGGACGGACTGGAAGGATACCACTTTGTCTTTGAAATAGACCAGCGCTTCTTTGATCTCCTTTTCGGAAGCATCCATGCGGGTCAGGATATTGACCAAATGCATTTTCATGTGGCCTTTCTGAATGCCGGTGGTTACGAGTGATTTAACCGCACCAAAGTTTTGAGCCAGACCGGTGGCCGCAATAATTTGCATGAGCTGCTCGGCATCGGGATTTCCCAACAACTCCAGCGAGCGTTTTGCCATCGGATGCAAAGAGGTCAATCCTCCGGTCGTACCAACCGCCATCGGTAGTTCCAGCCAGAAATGGAAAACACCGTTTTCAATCCGGCAATCGCTCAAACTGGCATAGTTTCCGTGACGGGAAGCATAGGTATGTCCACAGGCTTCTATGGCACGGAAATCATTGCCGGTTGCCAAAACAACCGCATCGACACCATTGAAGATGCCTTTATTGTGTGTCGTAGCGCGGAAAGGGTCCCAGTGTGCCATTTTGATGGCCAGATAAAATCTTCTTGCAAATGTTTCTCCATCCATGTCCTTTAAGGCCTGATCCAACTCCTGCACCGGGCAGGAAACGGAAGCCCGCACCAAACATTCAGGGGTGTAATTGGAAAGAATGGCCATAATCACTTCCACGTCCTTCCAGGCTTCAGGCACCTCCTGTTGCTGACTCATAAAGAGTTTCAGATGCTGGGAAAATTCTTCCAGCAAGGTATTGATGAAGTTAGCTCCCATGCTGTCACGGGTGTCAAATTTACCTCGCAATTGATAATAGCCCGGTTCCTTATCGGTCAGGTCTTCGAGAGAAACTTCCAGAATTCCACCACCCCGCTGGCGCATGTTTTCGGTAAGGTACCCGGTTTTTTCGATGAGTTCTTTCCGCAATTTGGGAAATACCTCATGAAGAAACGACGGGTCACCATGCCAGATGAAGTGCACCTGTCCTTCTTTGATCATACTGATCACCTCTGTCCGGAAGCCTCCGCGGGTCATCCAGAATTTTGCGGCGTGGGAAGCGGCGGCGACGACCGAACTTTCTTCGATCACCATCGGAATGCAATACATCTGATTGTTGATCAGAAAATTGGGAGCAACACCATAAGGAAGGACAAAGTTGCTTATGGTGTTTTCACTAAATCCATCAAGCACCTTTTGTTGTTCTTCATTCTGAACCCAGTAACTCATCAACTCCCGCATCACATTTTCAGGGTCTTTGAAGAAGTTTTCGACGATCCATTTGATTTTTCCCCGCTTGGAGAGCTTGGAAAATCCGGATATCGATTTCATCTCTGGTGGTAGGTGATTGGAATCCATCAGCTTTTCATTTTCAGATAGCTCCTGGCAAATTGTAGTCCGGATAACTGGTATTCAACAAATTGTTGTAATCCTTCATACGATCCCAGGGCGTATTTCAAAAATGGCGATGCCTGGCCATAAATACCCGGCAAAGATAATCGTTGCAGATAATAATGCCCATCCAAAAAACTCCGGATACCTCCCGAAACAATGATTTCACCACAGGACCGCCGGTTACCCAGTTCAGCCACGGCCGTATTGACGAATTCAACCATTTCACCAGCCGTATGTCCAACCTGTTCGAGTCCACGGTAAGCATCGTTCTTAACGTCATCACTGCGCATCATCTCCAGCAATGCAAAATTGGTGCCGCCGAACGCACCAAATTCAATGGCGGCTATCGGTAATGCCAACAAGGCCACCAAGCTCTCATAACCCATACCCTGGCCTACTTCTTTGACAATAATGGGAAATGGAAACCAATCCAATAGCCGGCGAATGCTGTCCAGTGGCGATTCCATCAACCGGTCTCCCTCCGGTTGCAACCATTCCTGGGCGGGATTTACATGGACGATCAATCCATCCGCCTCCAGTTTGACCAGAAGATCATGGATCAAGTGCTGCTTGTGAGATCGATGCAATTGTTCAATTTGGGCAATACCAAGATTCGCATACAAGGGCTGATCACCGATGGTTTTACGAACGGCAAAATCCGGCAACGTGGCATCATCAAAGAGCAAAGCGCGGCAAGATCCCAGTCCCATGCCCAAACCGTATTCCCTGGTTACCCGGGCGAGCTGATGATTGATTACCCCCGCTTTTGCCGTCCCTCCGGTCATGGAGGAGATCCAAATGGGAGCCTGAAACGTCTTGTTGAGAAACTGAAATGGAGCCAAGGGTTCCGGGTGTGCAGACAGCATCGGTTCGTAGTAGAATCGAGCATCCCGGTCGTTATCTGTCGTTTGTGCCCTTAAGGCAAGATCAATGTGATCTTTCTTCCGGTTAGCGGCAATGTCAGCGGATTCCCTTTTCAAGTTAGGTACCATTTTTGCATTAAACACGTTACAAACAATATAACCAAAATATTTGTTGACCGGCACGCGCAGCTCTTTTTGGTGGGGGCATCGAAACAATGCTTCCCATTACGTTGGGATTCTAACCTGGATGCTTGCCATGCATTTTCCCTATTTCATATTCGCTCAGCAAGCCAGTGATCAAACAGCATCCAAACTATTTAATGACGCTTACCAGGCTTATATCCAAAAAGATTTTACCGGTGCCGTGCATTTGTATTCACAGGCAATCGCTCTGAAGTCAGACTATGCCGAAGCGTATTACAACCGTGGTCACGCGTATTTTCAGTTGGAGAATTTCACGGCATCTTCCCAAGATTACCTGGAATACCTCCGGTACCATCCTCCGCATGCCAATGGTTGGCAAAGTTTGGGCATGGCCTACATGCATTTGAATTTGTGGTCTGACGCGAACTCCGCGTTCACCCAGGCACTTGCCATTGATCCTACCCTGCCTTTAAGTTATTACAATCGGGGAGTAACCTGCATGAAATCCGGTCAGTGGCAGCTTGCCATGCAGGATTTTGACCAGGCTATACACCTCGATCCCGGTCTCGCGGAAGCCTATTCCAACCGGGGACTGGTGAAAGCTCAACTTGGCGATTACCGTGGAGCTCAGGTGGATCAGCAACTTGCCCGCCGGATTAAGCCGGATCATTACGTATCCCTGTTCAATCAGGCCAATAATGCATTGCGCCTGAAGGATTATGCCCAGGCGTTGATCCTCTACAATCAATTTTTAGCCGTTGACCCCGGTCATCAAACAGCGTTGATGAACAGGGCCTATTGCCGTCTGATGCTGGAAGACTATGCTGCAGCCATCAGCGATTATCTATTAGTCCTTTCCGACCATCCGGGTTATGAGCCCGCTATTATGAATCGTGGTTTGGCTTATCTGGAAGCAGAACGGTTTCCCGAAGCCCTGCCGGACATCGACTGGATGATTCTGCATAATCCGGAACAGAAGCTGGTCTTCATGGTCAAAAAGGGTTATGCATACCTGAAAATGGGACAGTTCGATGAGGCCATTGACCTGTTTAGTAAGGTCATTCACAACGACCATGAGATGAGGGACGCCTATTATTATCGGGCCTATGCCCGCTTGTCCCTTTTACCGGAGTCCAGCAAAGAAACCTGTCGGGATCTGAAAAAAGCCACCGAACTGGGACATCCGCAAGCGGGAACGCTTCTCTCCAAATACTGCCATTAACCAGGTGTTGATAAGTGCTGAGCGATTTTTTTACTGTTTTTCAGGAAGTTATGAAAATCATTTTGCTCTTTTTTTCTGGAAATGCTTGTTTCTTGAGATAAAGAAACCTACTTTTGCCACGCTTTAGAAAAAAGCACCATTTCATTATCAACAAATCATTCTTAAAGTGGATACATTAAGTTACAAGACCGTATCAGCTAAAAAGGAGGAAGTAACCCGTCAGTGGTATGTTGTGGATGCCGAGAACATGGTTGTCGGTCGCTTGTGCTCACAAGTGGCTCACATCCTGAGAGGCAAGCACCGCCCGGATTTTACCCCTCATGTCGATTGCGGTGATTATGTGATCGTCATCAATGCCGACAAGGTTCGGTTTACCGGCAACAAATGGTCGGATAAAGTTTACCTGCGTTACACCGGATATCCTGGTGGTCAGCGTCAACGCACGGCTTCCACCATGCTTTCCAAGAAGCCTACGGATATCGTCGAATTAGGCGTAAAAGGCATGTTGCCAAAAACCAAACTAGGCCGGGCTATGGTGAAGAAACTCTTCATCTACACCGGAGCGGACCATCCGCATCAAGCTCAAAAACCTACAACCTTAAATCTTGATTAATTATGGAAATGATCAATGCCATAGGCCGTAGAAAAGCATCGGTTGCCCGGGTCTATCTGACTAAAGGCTCCGGTAAAATCCAGATCAACGGTCGTCCAATTCAGGACTATTTCACTCAGAAACATATCCAGGCTACCGTTCAGGAGCCCATCAATACGGTTCAGGTAGCCAGTGAATACGATTTTACGGTTAATGTAGTGGGAGGCGGCTTTAAAGGTCAGGCCGAAGCAATCCGCCTGGGGATCTCCCGCGCCCTCGTCGAACTGAACGCCGATTTTCGCTCACCGCTTAAAGCCAAGAAGTTTCTTACCCGGGATGCCCGCGTGGTTGAACGTAAGAAATACGGTAAGCCAAAGGCAAGAAAGAGCTTCCAGTTCAGTAAACGTTAATGTCTTTTTTATTTAACCGTCAAGTCAAGAAAGATTCCAATGAAAACTCCATCTTATAATGAACTTCTAGAGGCCGGTGTACACTTTGGGCACCTGAAACGCAAATGGAACCCAAAGATGCGCCCGTACATCTTTATGGAAAAGAACGGCGTCCACATCATTGACCTCAACCGTACCCAGGAATGTCTGGAGCGGGCAGCAAAAGTCATGAAGCAAATCGCCTCATCCGGTCGCAAGGTTATGTTTATCGCGACCAAAAAACAGGCGCGCAACAGTGTAAGCCGTTTGGCCGATGAGGTCGGTATGCCCTACGTAACCGAACGCTGGTTGGGTGGTATGATGACCAACTTTGCAACCATCCGCCGTTCGGTTAAGAAAATGAACAACATTGACCGGATGCTCGGTGACGGAACGCTGACCAGCGTGACGAAAAAAGAACGTTTGACCCTGACCCGCGAACGGGATAAACTGGAAAAAGTGTTGGGTGGTGTGGCGAATCTGAATCGCCTCCCTTCCGCAGTATTTATTGTGGATATTCACCACGAACACATTGCTTTGGCTGAAGCTAAAAAACTGGGAATTAAGACGATTGCCATTGTGGATACCAACTCGGATCCAAACCTGGTGGATTATCCGATCCCGGCCAATGACGACGCCTCAAAGTCCATCCAACTGATCACCGGTTACCTGACCGATTCGATCAAGGAAGGGTTGGATGAGCGCAAAGTCATTAAAGAGCAAAAAAGCGAGGCTTAATTTCCTAAACACCCGATAAAAAAACAATCATGAGTGCTATTTCAGCAACCGATGTAAAAAAACTACGTGACATCACCGGAGCCGGGATGATGGATTGTAAAAAAGCCCTGACGGAAGCAGACGGTGATTTTGACAAAGCCATCGAAGTCTTGCGTAAACAAGGTCAGAAGCTTTCTATCAAACGTGCCGATCGTGAAGCAACCGAGGGTGTCGTCATCGCCAAAGTTTCTGATGATGGCAAACGTGGAGTCATCGTAAAACTGAGCAGTGAAACCGACTTTGTGGCCAAGAACGAAGACTTTATCGCCTTGACGAAAGCATTTGCCGACATCGCCCTGGACCATTTTCCAGCTTCACTGGAAGATTTGCTGGGATTAACCTATAAAAATGGCATAACCATTCAGGACAAAGTAACCGAACAGGTCGGTGTGATCGGCGAGAAAATCGAATTGGCTGATTATGCCCGGCTGGAAGCCCCGTTAGTAACCAGTTACATCCACATGGGGAATAAGGCTGCCGTATTGGTTGGACTCAACCAAGCCAACGATGCCTTGATTGAAGCAGGTCGCGATGTTGCTATGCAGGTTGCTGCCATGAAGCCGCTGGCCGTGGATAAAGACGGTGTCGATGCCTCCATCGTCGAGAAAGAGATTGAAATCGGTAAAGAACAAGCTCGCCAGGAAGGCAAGCCTGAAGACATGCTCGAAAAAATTGCCCTGGGAAAATTGGGTAAGTTCTATAAAGAGAATACATTGCTGCATCAGGAGTTTGTCAAAGAAGCAAAAACTTCCGTAGCACAATACCTGGAACGGGTAAGTCCCGGTCTGACCGTCACGGATTTTAAACATATCCAGCTAGGATAATCAAATAAACGAGAGCGAATGGTGATCCATTCGCTCTTTTTTTTGCTTGTAAAAAACGATTGCTATGTCATTGCACTACAAACGCGTTCTTCTCAAGTTAAGCGGAGAAGCTTTAATGGGTGGCAAGTCCTATGGGATCGAACCGGGCATGTTGCGTCATTATGCGGAACAAATCAAAGACATCCAGGAGTTGGGTGTGGAAGTGGCCATCGTTATCGGCGGAGGCAACATCTACCGGGGACTTCAAGCTCAGGATTCGGGCATCGAACGCGTGCAGGGTGATTATATGGGAATGCTGGCCACCGTAATCAATGGAATGGCGTTGCAATCGATGATGGAAAGCATCGGTGTTTATACGCGGTTGATCTCGGCCATTGAAATGAAACAAATCGCCGAACCATATATCCGGCGTCGTGCCATCCGTCACCTGGAAAAAGGCCGGGTAGTTATCTTCTCTGCCGGTACCGGCTCACCTTATTTCACCACCGATTCAGCGGCTGCGCTTCGAGCCAATGAGATCAGCGCCGATGTCATATTGAAAGGAACCCGGGTGGACGGTATTTACACGGCCGATCCCCTTAAGGATCCCGATGCCCAGCGATTTGACCGCATTTCCTTTTCCAAAGTCATCAGTCTCGGGTTAGGGGTGATGGACATGACCGCTTTCACCTTATGCAAGGAAAACAACTTACCCATTGTGGTTTTCGATGTGAATGCCCGGGAAAACCTCCGTCGCATCGTGCTGGGCGAACCGGTAGGCACTCTGGTTTATCCATAGTCACGGCTATTTCCGCTTGTGTTTTCGGGTGATTCTGCGGTGATGGATTATATTGCAATGAAACAAAAGCGCGGATGCAACCGATATTTACCAACAATGTGGTCATTTTTGGCATTCTGATCCTTTCCCTCACCGCAGTATTTTATACGGCGAATCTGGATAAGCCCTTCTGGAAAAAATTCTATCTTTTTGTCCCTCCACTCCTACTCTGCTACTTCATTCCTGCATTACTCAACTGGCCGTTGCGCCTGATCGAAGTTCCTAAAGATCCGCCACTCTATTTTGTGGCTTCCCGTTATCTTCTGCCCGCCAGCCTGATCCTGCTTTGCATCAGCATTGATTTTAAAGGGGTTCTCAGACTGGGCCCTAAAGCTCTGATCATGTTTTTTACCGGTACGCTGGGAATTATAATCGGTGGACCGGTAGCCCTGCTTTTTACCCTGAAGTTTTTCCCAAACTTGCTTTCCATCTCTGCCGATGACCTCTGGCGGGGACTTTCTACCATCTCCGGAAGCTGGATCGGCGGTGGAGCCAATCAAACCGCAATGAAGGAAATCTATGGCGTCGAGGAAAACCTTTTCGGTTCTATGATTGTCGTGGACATCATCGTGGCCAACGTCTGGATGGCATTCCTGCTTTATGGCGCCAGCATTGCTTCCCGGCTGGATCGCTGGTTGAAAGCCGACACCCAGGCCATTGATGATCTAAAAAACAAAGTGGAAACTTATCGCGCTAAAGTTGAACGCATCCCAACAATGCTAGACAACTTTATCTTGCTGGGCGTTGCTTTTGGAGGGGTTGCCGCTGCCCAGGCACTTTCCGACATCCTGGTCCCTTTGATCCTGCCCTATGAGCAAACGTTGAACGCCATCGGCCTGAGTTCACTCACTTCGGGTTTCTTTTGGATGATTGTGTTTGCAACCGCAATCGGTTTTGGATTTTCTTTCACTAAATTCCGGGCCCTGGAAGGGGTTGGTGCTTCCAAATGGGGCAGTGTTTGCATCTACATTCTCGTGGCCACGATTGGCATGCAAATGAATCTCGAAGAAGTCTTTTCCCATCTTGGATTGCTGATGATCGGCCTAATTTGGATGGCCACCCATGCTTTTCTGCTGCTCCTGGTAGCAAAACTTATCCGGGCGCCATTCTTTTTTGTCGCTGTAGGCAGCCAGGCCAATGTGGGCGGAGCTGCATCCGCTCCGGTGGTGGCTTCAGCATTCAGTCCTTCTCTGGCACCGGTGGGCGTCTTACTGGCGGTATTAGGCTATGCCATCGGAACCTATGGTGCCATCGTGTGTGCCGAAATCATGCATGCCATTGCCCAGATGTAACTCCCGCCACGATGTTAAGAAGAGCTTAACGCACATGCCCTTATGAATACTAGGCAAGAATTTGTATCTTTGCACTCCTTGTTCCTTGAATAACAATCCTTTAAAGGAAAATACACTGGGAAATGAGTAAAAAACGCATCCTGTTTGTCACACAGGAAATGAAGCCTTACACGACTCTTTCAGAAATTTCAGAGATCGTGCGACGGCTGCCTACTTACATGCACGAACAAGGTATGGAGATTCGCATTCTGATGCCTCGCTTCGGAACCATCAATGAACGAAGGCACCGTTTGCACGAAGTTGTCAGGCTTTCAGGGATGAACATCATTGTTGATGACGATGATTATCCGTTGATCATTAAAGTCGCTTCCCTGCCCGGCGCACGTTTGCAAGTGTATTTTCTGGATAACGATGAATTTTTTCGCCGCAAGCACTTGTTTACCGATGGCAGCGGCTCGCCCTTCGAGGATAACCTGGACCGGATGGTTTTTTTTAGCAAAGGGGTCCTGGAAACCATTAAAAAGTTTGGCTGGCCACCGGACATCATCCATTGTCACGGCTGGATGACCAGCCTGGTTCCTTTGTATCTCAAGACTGCTTATAAAAATGAACCGCTTTTCGCGCATACGAAGGTGATTTATTCCGTGTACGATCCCGGTTTGATCCCTCCGAATCTGAGTGAACATTTCCGTGAAAAAGCTGCTATCAATAATTTGGAGACCAGTTTACTCGATGCGTATTCTCCCGACAATGGCTTACACCTTGACAGCGGTGCCGTTAATTATGCGGATGCAGTGATCCAAGGCAGCGAAACCATTGATCAATCAGTTACTACTCAGTTAACTGATTCTGAAAAGCCGGTGCTTCAGCATAGCAACGAAGATGCCTATCTGGGCGAATACCTCAAATTTTACAAACAGTTGCTGTCCTAATTCGGCTTGCAAATAAATGAATGCATGAAAACACACCGTTTCTGGTTTGGGAGCGCCCTCCTGTTGTTGTTGGTTATGTGTAATGATCCTTCTCCGCTTGGTTCTGATTTTCTGAAAGACGTCGAACTCCAAATAGGATTTACCGACACGGTCTCAGTAAACGCTATGACCATTCCCGACGACTCCTTACTGACTTACGAGCCAGCTAACCTGACCCCGATCCGCACTTTTTTAGTGGGATCCCTTCATGACCCAATCTTTGGTTATTCCGAAAGTAACATCTACACCCAGATCGATTACGATGTCTTTTCGCCGCCTAACTTTAACAATGCGGTTCTTGATTCTGTTGTACTTACCCTGGCATTCGACAGTCTGGGTATTTACGGGGATACCACCCAACCGATTACCCTGGAAGTTTACCGGGTCATGGAAGATCTTCAGATCGCTCAACCCACCTATTCCAATCAGTCGTTTGCCGCGGGAAAAGTGGTTGGGGAACTGACCAATTATTATTTCAATAACGATTCCGTAACCGTCATCGAACCAATTAATTCTGGTACCCAGCTCGATACGGTCCGGAAGGCACCGCAGATCCGGATCCGGCTGAATGACGGGATTGGTAACGAACTCATTGAACTGGATACCAGCGGGGTGCTCGATGTGGATAATCTGTATGACCATTTTGAAGGTTTAACCATCAGGACCGTCGCGTCTAACCAGGCCATGCTGGGGATTGATCTGAATAATACTGCTTCCACACTGACGATGTACTATCAGGCCAATTCATACAAGTACACTTATTCATTTCTAATGTCCTCGTCCATAAAACGCACGTTAGAATACCACACCGATCATACCGGTGCGCCCGTGGAACCTTATATTGGCGATCCGCAAAAAGGAGACAGCCTGTTGTTTATGCAACCGTTGTCCGGCACCAATATTCAACTTAGCATACCCGGTCTGGCAAACCTGACCGATTACATCATTAACAAAGCAGAAATTGAATGTTATATTGCTACCGTGGATGGTGACAATCTTGATCTTTATCCTCCTGCCAGTCAAGTTGCGCCCTACGAACAAATCGAGGGCATTCTGTATCCAACCAATGACGTCTTTACGTCGGCGGATTTCCGGGTACTATTGGACGCTTCCGGCGGAAAACTGGAAGAAGTCAGTACTGGTTTGTACCGATATCGGGCCAATATTTCTGCGCATTTACAGAATATGATCGACGGTTATGTGGAAAATAAACTCATTTTAGTACCTTACCCCCGTACTGAAAGTCCCCGCCGGTCCATTGTATATGGACCAAAGGACCCCAACTACCCAATGAAATTGCGCATCACTTATACCAGTAAATAATTTGCTTCCATGCAATACAATTCAACCAAAACGCATCTAACCTTTCCGGAATATGGCCGTCATATCCAGGAAATGATCCAATTTGCCCGCACCATCGAAAATGCGGAAGAACGTCAGGCATACTCCGAAGAGATCATCCGCCTGATGCATTTTATCGATTCGCAGGATAAATCCAACTTTGATGCGGAAGACAAACTGTGGAAACACTTTTTCACGATCGCTGAATTTGATATCGATGTCATGCCACCCAACGGTGTCCGTCCCACCCGTGAAGACATTGAAAAAGCCCCACCACGGATGGAATACCCGCAAAAGGATCCCAATTACCGGCATTACGGCTTAAATGTGGAGCGACTCCTGGAAAAAGCAGTTGCCATGGAAGATGACTCCAAACGGGATACCTTCGTCAATATCATTGGCTCTTACATGAAAATGGCCTACAAAAACTGGAATAAAGAACACTATGTCAATGATGAAATCATCAAAAACGACATTGCACTGATCTCTAAAGGCAAGATTGTCATGGATGAAGAGACCTCCTTGGATTACCTCTCCACCTCAACGCCAAGAATCAATTATAAAAAGGCCAAGAAGAAGCCAAACAACAACAATAAGAAATCCGGTTCAGGTAAATACCGGAAGCGATAACGCATTCATTGCATTAAGATTAATTATAATATATTTGCGAGGAAGTACCATATGTGCTTCCTTTTTTTATTGAAATGGAAGCCGATTTTTGTGGTTATCCCTTTTCATCGTAAACCCGAATTCCGATCCAATGTCTGCAGAATCGTTTATTGTCCAGGGAAATGCCAACCTATCCGGAGAAATAACCGCGCAAGGGGCCAAGAATGAAGCCCTCCAGGTCATCTGTGCCTGTCTGCTTACCACAGAGCCTGTCATCCTCGAAAATGTACCGGATATTCTGGATGTACGCAAATTGATTTCACTCATTAAGGGCCTTGGTGTCAAAATTGACCGCCTGGACGCGCACACCTACCGTTTTCAGGCCGATGAAATAGACCTCGATTATTTTGCTTCCAGTGCGTTTCAACAGGATGCCCAGCGCATCCGCGGATCGGTTCTGCTCATCGGCCCTTTACTGACCCGGTTCGGCAAAGCCTACTTACCCAAACCCGGTGGGGATAAAATCGGCCGGCGCCGATTGGATACCCATTTCCATGGTTTTCAGCAGTTGGGTGCTTCGTTCGTTTATGACGAAAAAAATTACACCTTCTCCTTACAAGCAAAGACATTGACCGGAACGTATGTGCTCCTGGACGAAATCTCTGTTACGGGGACCGGCAATATGATCATGGCCGCCGCTCTGGCCGACGGTACCACAACTTTATACAATGCGGCTTGTGAACCTTATGTGCAACAATTGTGTCAAATGTTGATCCAGATGGGGGCTCAGATTGAAGGCATCGGATCCAACCTGCTTCGCATCACCGGTGTCCCCTCGCTGAGAGGTACCACGCATCGCATTCTGCCGGATATGATTGAAATCGGCAGTTTCATTGGATTAGCAGCCATGACACAATCGAGCATAACCATCAAACAAGCCGGTGTCAAACACCTGGGTGTCATCCCTTCCACGTTCGAAAAATTGGGTATTCAATTGGAATATCAGGGAGATGATTTAATCGTGCCGGCACAGGAAGAGCTTGAAATTCAATCTTTCATCGATGGTTCTATCCTGACCATTTACGATGCCCCCTGGCCGGGATTTACCCCTGACCTGATGTCTATCATCCTGGTGGTGGCTACCCAGGCTAAAGGCAGCTTGCTGGTTCATCAGAAAATGTTTGAAAGTCGCCTCTTTTTTGTGGATAAACTGATTGACATGGGTGCACAGGTCATCCTTTGTGATCCGCACCGGGCTACCGTCATTGGCCTGAATCGGAAGCAATCTTTGAGAGGAATTGAGATGACCTCCCCGGACATCCGCGCCGGAGTGTCGCTCCTTATTGCAGCCCTGAGTGCCGATGGAGAAAGCATCATCCACAATATTCAACAAATCGACCGGGGATACGAAAACATCGAAGGCCGTCTCCGAGCTTTGGGTGCAAGCATCGAACGCACCGTATTTGACAAGTAACCGGATCTATTTATGTCGGGCAATGATGTAATGGACGAGATTTTTCAGGTGCTCGGTATTTAGCATACCTTCCGTTTCTTCCAGCAATTGGATGGCTTCATCAGCCAGGGTATTCATTTTATCAGTAGCGTATTCTATGCCACCACTCTTCCGTACGAATTCAATGATTTCATTGCGCTTGAGCTTGTCTTCGCTATGCCTTTTGATCAAATGAATGATGTGGTTCCGGGTACCGGAATCGGCATTTTTAAGGGCATAGATCAGGGGCAATGTTAGCTTTTTCTCTTTGATGTCAATGCCCAGTGGTTTACCTACTTCTTCCTTACCATAATCAAACAAGTCGTCCTTAATCTGGAACGAAAGACCGGCTTTTTCACCAAACAATCGCATTCTTTCAACCATCTCAGAGGACCCTCCGGCTGAAGCCGCCCCTGCCGAACAAGCAGCAGCAATCAGGGATGCCGTCTTTTGACGGATGATTTCAAAATAGGTGGTCTCATCCAGATTGAGACCGCGGGATTTTTCCATTTGTAACAACTCCCCTTCACTGATTTGACGGACAGCTTCGGAAACAATATGGAGTTGTTTATATTCTTTATGATCAAGGGCCAATAACAATCCTTTGGCAAGCAGATAATCACCGACCAGGACGGCCGCTTTGTGTTTCCAGAGTGCATTGATCGAAAAGAAGCCCCTTCTTTTGTAAGCATTATCCACCACATCATCATGGACCAGGGATGCAGTATGCAACAATTCGATCAGAGAAGCTGCATTAAGTGTGGAAGCATTGATACCACCGCATGATTTAGCCGTTACCAGGACGAAGATTGGACGGATTTGTTTTCCCCGTGATTTGATGATGTAGAAAGCAATGCGATCCAGGAGAGGAACCCGGCTTCGCATGGATTCTTTAAAACGGGATTGAAAATCAGAAAGTTCGGGTTCAATAAATGCTTTTATTTCCGCTAGCATCCGTGCTTGGTGATGGTGCCGTAAGATACAAGAATTATCACACCATGACAGGGATTACCTTTAGGTAATTAACCCATAGATTGTGTACATCATCCGGCATTTTCTACTCACATCTTTGGCAACAATGGGTTGTTCACATCATTTGTTTCCCAATGATTGTGTCCTTCGATGGATCGGGATGGGACCTGGTTAAATAGATCGGTCAATTAAAATATTTGAAATACCTTTGCCGGCGGTACCGTAAGAAATTCAAGGCTTTGTGCTTAGTCTATTCAGAAGAAATCATTTCTTTCGCAGTTTTCTACTCCTCTTTTACATAGGGCTTCTCAAGTTGCCCCTGTTTTTCTATCCAATCTTCGAGGATCACCCGCAAGGCATATTCAGCGGGTGGATCGTACAGGCAATGCCTTCTAAAAGCAGTCAGCTGATCCTAACCATTTTCCTGGTTTTCTTTCAGGCCGCTTTTCTTAACCAGCTGATCATTCGTAATCGCATCATGCGTGAGCAAAATTTGTATCCCGGCGTGATCTACGCCTTGCTCACCAGTCTGATTCCCGAAACATCCGGATTGACCTCCGCACTGATGGGGATGACTTTTGTGCTTTTTGCGATTAACCTGCATTTCACCTTGTATAAGCTGGGTGAATTCTCCGGAAGTGTTTACCAGTCCGGATTGTGGATGACCATTGCCGGATTATTTTACTTTCCTTATTTCCTTTTTCTCATATTTCTCATTATCAGTCAAAGCATCGTCAAGTTCGTCAAACCCCTGGATATTCCCCGTTTACTCCTGGGTGTAATCACGCCATTTTTATTATTGTTTTATTTTTACCTGTGGAACAACCGGTTTGAGGACTTCTTACCGGACGTATTGTACCGCTATGCGGGTTTTGTAAATTTAGACTGGACCTCTGATGTGAACCACTACACACGGATAATTTTACTGGCAATATTGATTATTGCCAGTCTTTTTAACTACAATAATTACGTAAAAAAGAAAAACGTTCAGGCAATTCACAAAATTGATGTTTTGGTATGGGGAACCTTCTTTGCGGTGGGTTCCGCTTTGTTGGCCAATCCACTCGGCTGGTCGCATATGATTGTCATTTATCCTTTCATCGCCTGTTTTATTGCGATGACGTTGATCCAGATGCGTAATATCCTGATGGCTGAGTCGATTCACCTGTTATTGATCCTGATCGGCTTTTACCTGCATTACCTCACGTTTGTCTAACGGAATCCCTGAAGCTGAAGAGCTCGAGTCCGGTTATTAGTATAAAATGAGCTGCGTGGCCGTTTTGCGCCTTTCTCTGGTAAATGGCTCCTTATGTTCTGTGATCCAGCACACCAAATCAACCCCATCTTCAAGGTTAATCTTTTCTTAACTCCTTTACTATTGCCCGCAATGGCTTTATTTTTGGGCATTTGAAATACTAGACCTGGTTATTTAATTCATTTAGTATGAAACAATTGTTCACAGTTGCCATGTTATTGGTTGCTTCATGGGCTGGTGCCCAGCCTAACCCGGTATCCTGGCAATGGTCGGCAAAACATGTTGAAGGCAATACGTTTGAACTGATTTTTACGGCCCACATCCAATCCGGCTGGAATACCTATTCCATTAAAATGGAACCTGGCGGCCCGGTCCCTACCAGCTTCAATTTTACCTCAGGTGACCATTACACGTTGGGTAAAATGACCGAAGAAGGAAAGATCAAGGAAGGATACGATAAATTGTTTGATCAGGATGTCATCAAGATCTACGAGAAAGCAACCTACGTGCAGCAGGTGGAGGTGAATGATTACAGCAAGCCCATCGAAGGATACCTGGAGTTCATGACCTGCAATGATGTGACCTGTTTACCGCCAAAATCCATCGAATTTTCTTTCCCGCTTCAGAAACCTTCATCCGATGATAAAGCTGAATCCGGCAATCCCGGCACCGAACAGTCTGCCCAAAGTACCCTGGAGGTGCCCACCTTGGAATCGAAGGATCAAAGCAACTGGTCTCCCGCCTCCGGCACTCAGGAAATCAATACAACCGGATTTCCCAAGCCAACCAGCATCCGTTGGACGGCATCGGCAGATGAAACCGGAAATCCCAACGAGTTCATTATCAACATCAACGCGGACATCGATGATGGGTGGAACACCTATTCCATGTTCATGGACGAAGGTGGTCCCATTCCAACCTCTCTAATTTGGGAAAATGAAGGGGAAGCCTTTAGTCGTATCGATGGAACCCAGGAGGTTGCTTCAAAGAAAAAAGAAGGAAAAGATCCTTTGTTTGACAACATGGAAGTGGTCAAGATCCTTCATCAGGTGACTTACCAGCAAAAAATTCATGCCAATTCCTTGCCCATAAATGTATCTGTCATGGTTGATTACATGATCTGCAATGATCAATCATGCATGCCGGTCCAGGAAGACCTTACCATTCCGCTCGCGGATGAAAGCGGATCAACGCTCGCCGTGACGCCTCCCAATATGTCCATACCGGATGATGCTGAACTGATCGATAACCGCATCGAAAGTTTACAATCATCACTCGATCAGCCCTTGGGCAACTGTGAAGAGGATTCAGAGGCAAATACCGGGTTGTTGTGGATTTTCATAATGGGTTTCCTTGGTGGTTTACTGGCATTACTGACACCCTGTGTTTTTCCAATGATCCCGCTGACGGTAAGTTTCTTTACCAAAGGGAGTAAGGATCGCAAATCCGGAATCCGGAACGGGCTTATTTATGGTGCCTCCATCGTCGTGATCTATGTGAGTATTGGTCTATTGATCACGGCAATTGCCGGACCGAAAGCTTTGAATGAATTATCTACCAACTGGATATCGAACTCCATTTTCTTCCTGATTTTTGTGCTTTTTGCATTGTCTTTCTTTGGCATCTATGAGATCACCCTTCCTAGTGCCATTGCTAACCGGTCAGATAATATTGCTGAAAAAGGAGGATTGATTGGAACATTTTTCATGGCCTTTACACTTGCAGTAGTATCTTTTTCTTGTACAGGGCCAATTATCGGAACGGCGCTGGTTCAATCGGTGACCTCCGGCAAATTGGGTCCTGCGCTGGTCATGATGGGATTTTCGTCTGCGCTGGCCCTTCCCTTTGGGCTTTTCGCCGCATTTCCGGCGTGGTTGAATTCACTCCCCAAATCAGGAAGCTGGATGAATACGGTTAAAGTCGTCCTGGGTTTTCTTGAGTTGGCCCTGGCTCTCAAATTTTTATCGGTTGCCGATATGACCTCCCACTGGGGATTCCTCCGGTATGAGCTTTTCATGGGCTTATGGATCGTGATCTTCGGCGCCATGACGCTTTATCTTTTTGGCATCATCCGGTTTAAAATGGATGGGCCACGAAAGCAATTGGCCAAACCCCGGTTAGCGTTTGCCCTGGTTGCATTGGCTTTCACGCTCTATCTGATGACGGGATTTATGTCCAATTCCCGAACCATGAGCTACAACTCCCTCAACCTGATGAGCGGGTTGGCCCCGCCGGCGCATTATAATTATTTTAAACCTTTGCCGGATCCGGATCCCGCCATCAAATCCCGATATCCTTCTTACAGCAAATGTGCAAACAACCTGAATTGCTTCAAGGATTACCACGAAGGAATGGCCTATGCCCGTGAGGTCAATAAACCGGTCATGCTGGATTTCACCGGTTATGGGTGCGTAAATTGCCGTAAAACCGAGGAATACATTTGGGTTAAGGACGATGTGTGGCAAAAACTGGCCAATGATTATGTGTTGATCTCCCTGTATACCGATGACGGTAAACCTTTACCTGATTCTACGGAAGTGTATTCCAAGATTACCGGTGAACGTCTGCGCAATGTTGGCTACCTCTGGAAGGACTTCCAGCAGGTCAATTTCAATCAAATCACCCAGCCTTTATATGTGTTGACCACCCCGGATGAGAAGATCATGGCCCGGCCTCGGGGGTATAAGGAAGATGCCGGTGACTACAATGCCTTCCTGGAATGTGGGTTAGAAACATTTCGCGAATACCAAGACCAGGAACTGATCGGCAGCCGTTGAGGCCCGATCTGGCTTTGCATTAAACCAACTCTAAACCTGCTGCTGCGGTAAACTGGTGCATGTCTTCCGGCGTACCAATGCTTACGCGATACCATCCCGGTTGATCGGTATAGCTGCGAATCAAAATATCCTTACTGGCCATGGTTTTTACCAGGTCTCCCCGGAAGCGTTGTGCCTCAAACCAGATAAAGTTGGTGTGTGAGGGAATGTAGGATACCTGTTCGCGACTGCAGAAGTCGTAAACAATTTGTTTTCCCTGTATGGTTTTCTCCACCGTCATGGTGGTGAAGGGGATGTCCTCCATACTCGCCATTGCCGCAAACATGGATGGTACGCTGGGTGTGATCATCCTTCCCATGCAGAACTGTTGCATGACCCGGATGGTATCCGGGTGACCCAGGGCATACCCGATACGCATGCCTGCCAAACCATAAACTTTGGAAAAGGTCCTTCCAACGATGATGTTGGGATTGTCGGAGACTAAATTCATCAGGGAATTTTGCACACCTCCATCGGTGAATTCAATGTATGCCTCATCGATGAATATCGGTGTGTTGGCCCCGTAACGCTCACAAAAGGCCTGCACTTCCGCTTTGGGAATATACGTTCCGGTCGGGTTATTTGGATTGCAGATAAAGATCAGGCGGGTCTGATCGTCTACCGCTTTACCCATTGCATCGAGGTCAAAATATTTATCTTTTGTCAGCGGGATCCTTTTCCAGTGAGCACCAATGATCTCACTATAAATCATCAGGTAATCAAACGTAGGATCGCCGGCAACAATATTCCCTCCTTTTAATCCATAGATCAGTCCCATCAGCCCCAGTATCTCCGTCGAACCGGCAGTGATCAGCACCTGGTCGATCCCGACGCCTTCTTTTTGGGCGATCGCTTCCTTCAGTTTGGTAATGGATGCCCGTGGGTAACGATTGCCTTCATCCAGTGCGGCCATCACGGCTTCACGTGCTTTGGCCGATGGACCAAATGGATTCTCGTTGGAATTAAGCCGGATGGGCATCTTGCCGGATGGGCCGGGTACGGATTCCCGCAGATGATCCAGCCATTGCCAGGGCTGCAGTACGGGAAGGCTGGTGCCAGCCAATAATCCGGTTTTCAGCCATTCGCGGCGATTGAATGCAATTGCCATAAGAATCCAGTTTTGATGAAACAAACGAAAAATACAGATTTATTGTCAATTTTGTTTCACAATCATCAATCCAAGCCACCATGAAATTTGATCAGCCTGTTCCGGTGACTTCACTTGCCAATTCTTTCCATTTACAGCTCAAAGGCAATCGGGATCTCCTTGCTCAGGGAATCAATGTGATCCATCGCGTTGAGCCCGGTGACATCACCTTTGTCGATATACCCAAATACTATCAGAAAGCTATTGAATCGCCGGCCACCGTTATTCTCATTAACCAGGAGATTGCTTGTCCGGATGATATGGCCTTGCTGATTTCTGACGATCCCTTCCGGGTTTACAATGAATTGGTCAAGCAACATCGTCCTTTCACCTTTGCCCGCCAGGAGATTGACCCAACCGCCATCATTGGACCAGGAACCATCATCGAACCCAACGTCACCATAGGGGCGCATGTGACCATTGGCGAAAAGTGCTACATTCAAAGCAATGCCTACATCGGTCCCCATACCATCATTGGTGACCGGGTAACCATCCAATCCGGTGCGTTGATCGGTACCGATGCTTTTTATTTCAAGAGAGAAAACGGCCGTTACCTGAAATGGCATACCGGTGGCCGGGTGATCATTGGTGACGAGGTGGAAATCGGAGCAGGCACCACCATCAATCGCGGAGTCTCCGCGGATACGACCATCGGCGAGGGCACCAAGATTGATTGTCAGGTCCACATCGCACATGGGGTGATCATTGGTAAAAATTGCCTGATTGCTGCCCAAAGTGGCATCAGTGGCAAAACCATCGTCGGTGACGAGGTGGTAATTTACGGGCAAGTCGGTATCGCCCAGACTTTACGCATTGGTGACCAGGCGGTAATCCTTGCAAAATCCGGCGTATCCAAGGATCTGGCTCCTAAAGGCATCTACTTCGGCTATCCCGCTGCCGAAGCCAGACAGAAAAATCGGGAATTAGCGGTCTTGCGTCAGCTACCTGACTGGTGGAAATCGCAACCTTAGTCGATATTTAACAGGATCCATCAAACATTGAGCCTGGTGTGGTGTTGAATTTCAAGCAAATGAACCGCGAACACCATCACGTACTGATCATCGGCGCTGGCTTCGCTGGCATCACCTTAGCCAAAGCGCTTCATCGAAAACCTTTCGATGTGCTGTTGGTCGATAAAAACAATTACCACACTTTCCAACCCTTGTTGTATCAGGTAGCTACCGGTGGACTTGAAGCCGACAGCATTGCTTACCCGGTCCGTCGCATATTCCGCGGGTATTCCAATGTGCATTTTCAAATGGCAGAAGTGACCCGCCTCGATTTGGAAGGACGAACGGCTCAAACCACCGCTGGCGTATTATCCTACGAATACCTGGTGATTGCCACTGGCAGCACCAACAATTTTTTCAATTTCGAACCGATCAAAGACGAATTACTGACGTTAAAGTCGGTACCTGATGCCCTGGATATTCGCAGTTATTTGATGCAAAATTTGGAAAAAGCCATTGCGGCTTACGATTCGGA
>JAGQXC010000502.1 GCA_020436785.1 Saprospiraceae bacterium
AAAACCGGGCCGAATTGCGTTTGGTGGTTAAGGTGGGATCGCTTCAGGAAGATCCCGATCAGCTCGGAGTTGCTCATTTTGTCGAACACATGGCCTTCAACGGATCAGAACATTTCAGTAAAAATGAGCTGGTCGATTATCTGGAGTCGGTAGGAACCCGGTTTGGTCCCGATTTAAATGCCTACACCAGTTTTGATGAGACCGTATACATGTTGCAGGTCCGTACGGACGACTCACTCCAATTGGCAAAAGGATTACTTGTTCTTCATGACTGGGCGGGAGGTCTGAGCTTTGACGATGAAGAGATTGATAAAGAACGCGGGGTGGTGGAGTCAGAGTGGCGTACGGGCTTGAGCGCCGGACAGCGGATGCAACAAGAATATTTGCCCGTGCTCTTTAAGGATTCCCGTTATGCCGAACGGCTGCCGATCGGCAAGCCGGAAATCATCGAAACCATTCCATATGATCGGGTACGGCAGTTCTATAGAGACTGGTACCGTCCGAATGAAATGGCCGTGGTTGTCGTCGGCAATGTGGATGTTGATGTTATGGAAAAGACCATCAATGATCAGTTTGGTGCTTTAAAAAATCCAAGCCCTGAACGTGAACGCGAACGGTATAAGGTTCCAATGTTTGGTGAAAATCTGGTATCTATTTGCTCGGATAAGGAAGCGACCAACACCGCTGTACAATTGTTGTACCGTCATCCGGAAACCCCTACGCGCTCGGAAGCTGATTTTCAACAGGCACTGACGAATAGTCTTTATAATAGCATGCTGAACAACCGGCTATCGGAACTCTCTCAGAAGGCAGAACCACCATTTATATTTGCGTATTCCGGATACAGCAGTGGCTTGGGGCATGTATCCAATTACAGTTCCTATGCATTGGTCCCTGAAGGAGGTATTGAAAAGGGATTAAGTGCCGTACTTAAAGAGAATCAGCGGGTCTTGCAACATGGATTTACCGACTCTGAACTGGAACGAGGCAAGACAGAAATAGTGAAGGCCGCCGAGCGCCTGGCCCGTGAACGAGACAAACAGGAATCCGGTAATCTGGCCTCTGATCTGGTTGGTTATTTTACCGATGGCGGACCGCTATTGAGCCCCGATCAATATTATGCTTTGGTGGGAAAATTAATTCCCGGCATCCCGCTTGACTCGGTGAACGTTTTGGCAGACCGGTGGATTACGAAAGACAACCGCATCCTGATCATCACGGCACCCCGTAAGGATGGATCACCATTGCCCACAGAAACTGCCATGCTCCATCTCATTGACAGCGTTTCGAACCTCACGGTGGAACCATACATTGATGAAGTCTCCGCAGAGCCACTTTTCAGTGAGGACCTGGTGCCCGTGCCGATTACCGATAAAAAGACTTTTGACGATACCGGCATTATGGAATGGACCCTGGCCAATGGTATCCGGGTGTTCGCCAAACCGACAACGTACAAAAACGATGAAATACAGATGAGTGCCTACAGCGACGGAGGTACTTCACTCTACGACGATCAGAAGTTCTTGCAAGCACGCTTTGCTTCATCGATCATCAACCAATCCGGTTTGGGCCCGTTCACAGAAGTGCAGTTGGAAAAATTGCTAACCGGAAAACGGGTTTCTGTCGTTCCAACCATCGGCTCGGAGTCCGAAGGCTTCTCAGGATCGGCTTCACCGGAAGACCTGGAAGTCCTGTTTCAGCTGACTTATCTTTACTTTAAGAATCCCCGTAAAGATGAAGAAGCATTTGCATCCTATTTATCCAAGCAAAAAGCATTTATCGAGAATCTGGATGCCAACCCGAATTTCTTTTTCTATGATCAAACGACCAGGGTTAAATACAATAACCATCCCCGTACGGGATACCCAACCGTCGAAGAACTGAACCGGCTCAACCTAGACTCCATATTCGCTATTTATGAAGACCGATTTGCCAATGCAGGTGATTTTACGTTTTATTTCGTAGGCAATTTCGATCCCGAAACCTTGCAAATGCTTACCCGCGAATATTTGGGAAACTTACCCAATACCGGACGTAAAGAACATTGGAAGGATCGTGGCATCGAACTGGTAAACGGAACGATCGATAAATCCTGGGAAAGAGGTGAAGCGCCTAAGACTTCGGTGCAGATCGTCTATCATGGGCCTATTGAATGGGATGACAATGTACGCTACCGGTTCAGTTCCATGGTGGATCTGATGCGCATCAAATTGCGTGAGTCCATGCGAGAAGACAAGGGCGGCGTGTACGGAGTAAGCCTGTCCGGCAACACCAGTCGTGATCCCAAACCCGAATATTCGCTGACCATTTCCTTTAACTGTGATCCACCCAGAACCCAGGAATTGATCAATACGGCATCGGAAACCATCCGGCAAGTTGCCGAGGAAGGTGTATCGGAGGAAGACCTGCAAAAAGTCACGGAAACGCAAAAACAAACCAGGATCAAAAGCATGGAGCAAAACCGGTACTGGTTGAACGGAATAGAGGATTGCGACTACTATTCCAAGCCTTTTTCCAAATTATTGTTGCCGGCCCTCGAATCGAAAATCGAATCCCTGACCACCAAAGACCTGCAGGATGCTGCAGCTAAGTACTTCAACTCAGCCAACCGGATGCAATTTGTGATGAAGCCGGAAGGGGAGGCGAATTGAGCATCATATACTGGCGAATGTTGCGATGAAACGGATCACAGTGCCAGCTGGGAAGTATCAGGTCCGGTCCGGTACTCAATAATACGCGTACGTCTGACTCCTCATGCGTGCAAATTCACGGTCCCCACAGTGAATTTTGATCATTTTCATCTATCAGAGCTATTACGGTTCCTTAGCCGGAAGGTTAGAACTATGCTCGAATTTCCTTAATTGCCACTGGAATGCATGAATCAAAGTTCATTTGGGCCTACCTTGGAAGCATGAAAAAATTATTTTACGCCGGAATCTGCTGCCTGACCCTGTTTGAAATTCTCAACGTGTATTTTATCATGCCCATGCCTGGCAGCCAGCGGATGGACAGCATTCACCTCGCTTATTTCTTATAT
>JAGQXC010000503.1 GCA_020436785.1 Saprospiraceae bacterium
AATCATCAACAAAATCCGCAATCGGGAACACCTATTCCATTAAAAACCTGGGAGAATGAGCTGCTGGATGTCCTGAGCGACCGGGAAATCGAAATTGTCAGACTCATTCGGGATGGCTACACCAATCAAGGGATTGCCGGCCAGTTATTTATTTCCATCAATACGGTCAAGACCCATCTCAATCACATCTACCAAAAACTTAACGTTAGCTCGCGGACCGGATTGTTAGCCAAAATACGGCAATAAATCCTGGCCCGGCTCCTTCATTTGCGGCATCCGGTTGTCCATTAAGCAGCGGATGAACTCCAGTCGGAAATTTTCATCCATTGATCGTGAAACTGGCTATTTCAGACGTCTTTTCTTTCGGCTGGCCTAACCGGATTGACCAACCTGTACGTCTAACCCATCGATCATTCATTCAATCTAAACCTGATTTATTATGAAAACGAAAATCTTATTTTCCTTTGTTCTTCTTGCCGTGGTCTTCGGTGCCTGCAAAAAAGATCCTGTGGTCCCTCAACCGGAAGAGCTGCTTACCAATAAAAGCTGGATCATGACCAGTATGACCGTTGATCCGGCGATCGACTGGTTTGGAACGGGGGTAAAGGTATCCAATATTTATGCACAATTACCCAGCTGTGCCAAAGATGATCTGCTCCTGTTTGAGAAGAACAACCTGGTGAAATTTGACGAAGGAGGGACCCGGTGCAGAACGGCCGATCCACAGACCGTCACCGGTTCATGGACACTAAGCGCCGACAAAAAAACCATTACGGTCGTTGAGGACGGCGAAGCCGAAAGTTGGAGCATACAGACCCTGACTGCTTCGGATTTGGCCCTTACTTTCCAGGTGGAAGACGGTGGCATCGCTTATACCTTGTCGATTGGCTATCACAAGCAGTAAAATTTTATTAAATTTAATTGAACCAAATGACTGATAAATATGAAGAGAGTTATCCGAATTGCCGGATATACTATTGCCGCTATACTCATTATTGCAATTTTATTTCTTGCCTATCTGCGATTCAGTCCTTTGCCGGACTATGAGCCCGGTGAAATTCCGGTTATGACCGTTGACGTCACACCGGAACGGGTTGCGGAAGGGCATCGAATTTCCGCCATGCTTTGCCAGGGGTGTCATTTCAATCCCGACACCCGTAAAATGGACGGTAAACGGATGGTCGACGTACCGGAATTTTTTGGAAAATTTTATAGCGCCAACATCACCCAGGATCCCGAGCATGGCATTGGCAAATGGACCGATGGTGAGCTGTATTATTACCTCAGGACCGGCATCCGGAAAGATGGGCATTTCAGTGGAGTGATGCCGAATTTTCCGAAAATCGCCGACGAGACGGTACTTTCCCTGATCGCGTACCTGCACTCGGATCTTCCGGAGGTACAACCCTCCACGGCGCCTTCGCAAACCTGTGAGTATGCCATGTTGGGCCGCTTTCTGAAGCATTTTGTCATCAAGCCGAAACCCTATCCGAGTTCACCCATTCCCCTGCCGGATACCACCCAGACGGTGGCATGGGGAAATTACCTGGCCAATGACTTATATGCATGTTACGGATGTCATTCCGGAAGTTTTTCAACCAATGACGACAACAATCCTCCCAATTCCAACATGTATTACGCCGGAGGCAATCAATTGCTTGATCTGGAAGGGAAAACCATTTATTCCGTCAACATTACACCCGACACGGAAACCGGTATCGGTAACTGGACGCCCGACCAATTCAGGAAACTGTTAAAGTACGGATTGCGTCCGGATGGAACTCCGGTATCTTATCCCATGATCCCGCATTCGGGGCTTTCCAATGGTGAAATCGATGCCATCTTTGCATTTCTTAAGACCGTTCCACCCGTTCACAACGAGAAGTTCCATGCCGGGATGACTCATCGCTAATCACCAAAACAAATCCTATCATTCCAAAGGGCATTTATCCACAAATGCCCTTTTCTATTTTTCCCACCATGCTTACCTTCGTTCAAATTGATATCCGATGAAGTATTGGTTAAGCCTGGTGATCCTCACCGGAGTGGCCGGCCTGCGGGCACAGACTCTGCATTCCATGCATTTCATTCCTTTTTCCCAGGTCAGGATTGATGATCAATTCTGGGCGCCAAAACAGCAAAAAGTTGCAACGGCGACCATGGATGCCTGCATCTACCAGACCGAGATCAATACTCCACGAATCCGCAATTTTGAGAAGGTAGCTCGTCATCAGGGAGAAAAACATGAGGGCATCTACTATGATGACAGCGACGTCTATAAGGCCCTGGAAGCGATGTCCTATGCCATCAGTAATACCAGGGATCCGAAATTGGAAGCAACCGCCGACCGTTGGATAGACGTCATTGCCGCCGCACAGGAGCCTGACGGCTACCTGAATACCTATTACTCACTGAATGGACTGGATCAGCGCTGGACCGATATGGAAAAACATGAAGCTTATTGCGCCGGGCACCTCATGGAAGCCGCCGTGGCTTACTTTCAGGCCACAGGCAAACGAAAGCTGCTGGATGTCGCCATCCGTCTGGCTGATCACATCGACCGGACATTCCGTCAAGCCCGGCGGCCCTGGGTTACCGGTCATGAAGAAATTGAACTGGCGCTGGTCAAACTGGCAAAATCAACCGGAGAAGACCGCTACGTCCAACTGGCACAATATTTTCTCGATCAGCGGGGCCATGGCTATGGCAAAGGCAAGATCTGGGATCAATGGAATGACCCGGCTTATGCCCAGGATGCGGTGCCCGTGAAAGATCAAAAAGAGATCACCGGGCATGCGGTGCGGGCGATGTATCTGTATACCGGAGCCGCCGATGTAGGTGCTATGACCGGAGATACCGGTTATCAGAAAGCCATGAATCTGGTGTGGGAAGATGTGGTGGGACGCAACCTCTATGTTACCGGTGGCATCGGATCTTCCGGGCGCAATGAAGGGTTTGGCATCGATTACGAACTTCCAAATGAAGAAGCTTACTGTGAAACCTGTGCCAGTGTAGGCATGGTATTTTGGAATCAACGGATGGCTGCATTGACCGGTGACGGCCGTTATATGGACGTCCTGGAGCGAAGTTTGTACAACGGAGCTCTCGATGGTCTGAGCCTGACCGGTGATCACTTCTTTTACGGCAACCCATTGGCATCCCATGGTCAACATAGCCGGAGAGAGTGGTTTGGTACGGCATGCTGTCCGTCCAACATCGCCCGCCTGGTTTCGTCCCTGGGTGATTACATTTATGCCGTCGATGATCTGGCCTGGTATATTCAGCTTTTCATCGGTTCAGAAACCATTTTGCCAGCCGGTAATACGCAGGTTCACATCCGTCAATTGACCAATTACCCCTGGAGTGGGAATGTACGAATTGCCATACAGCCGGAATCTCCGGTCCGGCATGAACTGCGAATCCGTATTCCCGGCTGGGCGTCCGGTGTACCGGTTCCGGAAGGATTGTATCGTTACGAAACAAAACAGGAAGAACCGGTGAAAATACGTATCAATGGTCAGGCGGTTGAATTTGGCGTTGAGAAAGGCTATGCTCATTTGACACGCACCTGGCATCCGGGTGACACCGTCGAAGTGGAACTGCCCATGGCGGTTCGTGAGGTCCTCAGCCGCGATGAGGTAAGTGCTGATCGCGACCGATTTGTGATTCAGCGAGGTCCTCTGGTCTATTGTGTGGAAGGAACTGACAATCCAGGTAAAGCCTGGAGTTTTTGGGCTCCGGAGGGTACCGCTTACCGGGCCTTCCCTTACCGGGTAGCCGGAGAACCGGTTATGGCTATCCGCATCCAGGCCCGGGGGCTGGCTCCGGCAAACCGGGGTTCACGGGTTGAGGATGTGCCGCGAACACTCACCGCAATTCCCTATTACTCGTGGGCAAACCGGGGGAATACCGACATGCAGGTATGGTTACCACGCAGGATCAAAGCTGTGGAGATCAGGTAATCCCTCTGGTCCTCACTCCTGATTCTTTGGCAGCAATTCAAATCCTGATGATCCGCGTCCCACTCCCGACGGAATAATCCGGAAGGAAAGAATCCAAACCTATACCCAGGTCTAGGTGAGATCGCTCACCTGGCATCTAAATTTGGGCTCATCAATCATTCTTTCTAAATCCATCCGTCATGCGTTTGTTGACTGCTATAGTTACCTTTTTCGCCATCTTATTTCAGGACACTTCCGTACTTGCCCAGGACTTCTACGAGGATCCCAATTATCAGCAAGAAGCCTTTGATCTTTCGGAAGACGCACGTCGCAATGCAGAGTTCTACATCCCTTCGGCGCCTGCATTTTACCTTATGGGTGTAACTCCCGACCAGGTAGGCCGACCGGGATCGGTTCAGGATTTCAAAGTTGACTGGAGAATAAAGAACTATGTACTGGCTCCCGATCTGGCTATTGAAGCGCAACCATTCTGGGCTTTTTATTACGATCACAAAGGTTTGAACGCTTACCGCGATGCCAGCCCCTTTATGAAAACGTTGTCTACCCTCAGCCTTTCATTAGGTACGGCCAAAATGGACGGTCTCAACCATTTGTCCTATGCAGCGAAAATCAGCCTTTTTCGCGAACGGGATCCGGTCGACGACCCCGTTTTGCTGGATTCCATGGCTATGGCATTGAAAGAAATGGAATGGCCCTACCGGATTATGCTGGATAGCCTGCAAGCCATGATGGATACGGTCAGTGACCGTTCATTAAAATTGCAATTGAAAGAGCAGATTTTCAACATGAAGTCGGAGATTAAAAACATGCAACATGCCCAGAAGCAGCGGCTGATCGAAATGGAAGCAGCCTACTTATACAACCACTGGAACAGCAGCGGATTGGATCTGGCGTTTGGGCGTGTGTACACCTACAATAATGATTTTGATTCCTTGAATTTTCAGAAAGCCGGATTCGGCATTTGGGTTAACGGGGCCTACCGCCTCGGTTATCGTGGTTTGTTAGGTGGCGTCGTCCGCATCAAACAGATCGGCGTGAACCGGGACATCATGGTTGGCGCATCCTACCGATTTGGAAGTCATAAATTCAATTTTTTCGGAGAACTGGTCTATGAAGCCCTGGAGAACTACGCCACCAACGGGTTTTCCCCGGAAGAACTCTTCGCCTCCAAATTTGCCCCTGACCTGGATAACGGCTGGTATCAGTATCAGGAAGGCTTACAAGCCATTTCTCGCTGGAGTCTGACCTGGGGTGGAGACTTTCGATTGAGTAGTGGCATTCTCCTAAACTTTGCCATCAGGACAAAACTGGACGAAAAATTCAAATTCATGAAACTGATACCAGTGGCCAACGTGACCTGCCTGATGCGTTGAATGCAGCAGCAATGGCCTAGGAATCCATGTTGTTTTTCTCTTCATTTTCCTTGCGGTATACCATCCACAAAAGTGCGGCGCCACAGAATGCCATCATCAGCAGGGGTGCCGGAGGTCCGGGGATACCCCAGGAATAGCCAAAAAGATCCTGGGAGAAATAGCCCATCAGCCCAATTAAGCCCAGGCTGAGAAAGAAATAAGCGATGCCTTTGATCAATTTGGTTTGTCGTGCTGTGAACGGCTTGGACATGGAGTTGATTTTCAGGCAAGATACACATCCGCAGAAATACCGGCTTGGTTTGGACAGCGATTGCATCGTTCTTAAGTTCTCGTTAAAATCTAATTTTGCTAGCGATCCATTTGGCAATTTGTTAATTTGCGCACCTCAAATTATTCAAATATGTATTTCAATTCGCAAGGCAATGAAGAAATGACGTATGATGCCATCGTCGTCGGATCAGGCATCAGCGGAGGCTGGGCAGCCAAAGAGCTGAGTGAAAAAGGACTCAAGACCCTGATTCTCGAACGCGGCCGGGATGTCAAACACCCGGAGTATCCTACTGCTACGAAAAACATTTACCAATTACCTCATCGTGACCGGGTTCCCCGGGAAGAAATCGAGAGGGACTATCCGAAACAGAACCGTACCGGGTATACCGTGCGGGAGTCCACCAAGCACTGGTGGGTCAAAGATCCCGAGCAACCGTATGAAGAAATCCAGCGGTTTGATTGGATACGCGGCTATCACGTAGGAGGTCGTTCGATCATGTGGGGCCGGCAAAGTTACCGCTGGGGACCCCAGGACTTTACAGCCAACCTGGAAGACGGCCACGGCTCCGACTGGCCCATCCGCTACGAGGATCTGGCGTCCTGGTATGATTATGTGGAGACCTTTGCCGGGATCTCTGGCATGAAAGAAGGGTTAAAGCAATTGCCGGATGGTCAATTTCTACCGCCCATGGATTTCAATTGTCCGGAAACAAGGATGCGGGAGACGCTGGCCAAAAATTACAACGACCGCATCATGACCATCGGGCGCACCGCCAACCTGACGGTTGCACACAATGGTCGCGGGCCCTGCCAGTTTCGCAATCGCTGTATTCGAGGCTGCCCCTACGGGGGGTATTTCAGCAGTAATGCCGCTACCTTGCCTGCCGCTTATGCAACCGGAAATGTCACCTTACGGCCGTTCTCCGTCGTGGAGAGCGTCATCTATGATCCCAAGAAAAAGCGGGCTACCGGTGTCCGGGTTATCGATGCCGAGACCATGGAAGTTCATGAGTATTCCGCCAAGATCATCTTCCTGTGTGCATCCACCCTGAACTCAACCCTGATTCTGATGAATTCAGCCAACGATATCTGGCCGGACGGATTGGGCAGCAGCAGCGGAGAACTTGGTCACAATCTGATGGACCATCATTTCCGTGCCGGGGCATCAGGAGAATTTGACGAGTGGGGTGACCAGTATTATAAGGGGCGCCGGGCAAATGGAATCTACATCCCCCGCTTCCGCAATCTGAGCAAAGAGACGACCATGCCGGATTTCGTCCGGGGCTATGGTTATCAGGGTGGCGGCAGTCGTGAGGACTGGACCGGTTCGGTGGCAGAATTATCGGTGGGCAAAGGATTGAAAGAAGCTTTCCAGACGCCAGGCAAATGGCGGATGGGCCTGACTGGCTTCGGAGAATGCCTCCCCTACCATGAAAATAAAATAACCCTCAACCGGGAGAAAAGAGATAAATGGGGCATGCCTACCCTGGTCTTTGATTGCTCCTTCAAGGAAAATGAATTGAGCATGCGCAAAGACATGATGCAACAGGCGGCGGAGATGCTTGAAGCGGCCGGTGCTAAAAATGTGCGTACGTATGATCAACTTGGCGCTCCGGGATTGGGTATCCATGAAATGGGAACTGCCCGGATGGGTCGAGATCCCAAGTCTTCGGTATTAAATAAGCACAACCAGGTTTGGGATGCTCCCAACGTCTTCGTTACCGACGGTGCATCGATGGCCTCGACGGCCTGCCAAAATCCCTCCCTGACGTACATGGCTTTAACCGCCAGAGCTGCCGATTTTGCAGTTTCCGAACTTAAAAAAATGAACTTATGAGTCTGACGAGAAGAGAAGCACTCCATCAGTCCGGCTGGATACTGGCCGGTGTCTTATCTGCGGGCTCCATCGCTTCCCTGGTAACCGGATGCGGTCAACCCGCCACGTCATCCCTGGGTGACTGGACACCCGCGGCATTGTCCCCCGATCAAGCAAATTTATTGGCGGAGCTGGCCGAAACCATTATTCCAAAAACCGATACGGCAGGAGCAAAGGATGCCAAAGTGCATGAAACCATTGACGATACACTCCATTTAATTGTGGCGGACGATGAAAAACAGCGATTCCTGGCCGGATTGGAAATGGTAGATGCCGAAAGTCAAAAGCAATTTGGCAAAAAATTTACTGCATTATCCGCCGGAGATCGGGAAGCCTTGGTGCAATCGATGGCAGATGCTGCCAAACAGGACACGTCGGACGCCTCAGATCCGTTTAAAATGGTGTACCAAATGGTCTTGTTTACCTATTGCACCTCGGAGGTAGCCTGCAAAGAAGTCTTTAAAATCGACCAAATTCCGGGGTCTTACCAAGGTTGCATTCCATTTTCTGAAGTAGGACAGGTGTGGGCACCCATCTAAGCCGTAAATTGCCTGCCTAATCCATCCGGGGATCCTGAAAACGTTATCCCGGGATATTGATTTGTTTGGAATGAACATTAAGTTTTGCATGGGAGGCATTGGCTTACTGAGTTTACTGGTTTTTTTGCATTGTGCTCAACCAGAAACTCCCCAGTTGCCTCCGAATCCTCCAATGCCACCTGACCCAATGTTGACCCTTACCGTAGATCAGGCGGAACGATTAAGTCGGTTGCCGCTGAAATGCATCAGCCAGGAATATCCCAACAAACCGGGAAATACCATGGGGGATTCCAGTTATGTGCTGGGGCCACGGGCGCAACATCCGGCCTTCTATGGTTGTTTTGACTGGCATTCAGCCGTACACGGCCATTGGTCACTGGTCCGACTGCTTAAGAAATACCCAGATTTGGCAGATGCACAACAAATTCGCTACAAATTGGATCAAAACCTTTCGGAAAGGAATATCGATGCGGAAGTCCGTTTCTTTGAAGACAAGCATAATTCCAGTTATGAACGTACTTATGGATGGGCCTGGCTGCTCAAACTGGCCGAAGAGTTAGAGACCTGGGACGACCCACAGGCTAAACGATGGCTTAATCATTTGCAGCCCCTCACTCAGCTGATCGTTCAGAAGTACAAATCCTTTCTGCCAAAACTTCTCTATCCGGTGCGTACCGGCGAGCATCCCAATACGGCTTTCGGATTGTCCCTGGCCCTGGATTATGCACTTACTGCCGGTGATACCAGCTTACAACATGCCATTATAGACCGGGCAACATATTTTTACGGCCAGGATCAAAATTGTCCCATTAACTGGGAACCGGGAGGTTTCGATTTCCTGTCTCCCTGCCTGGAAGAAGCTGCACTGATGGCCGATGTGCTGCCAGCAGATCGTTTTCAATCCTGGTTCACTGCCTTCCTTCCCGATCTGAGCAGTCTTGAACCGGCTCAGGTCAGTGACCGGTCCGATGGCAAGTTGGTCCACCTTGACGGGCTTAATTTAAGCCGTGCATGGTGTCTTTACATCCTGTCAAGAAAATTGCCCGGCCAGGCCGAATACTTAAGGAGTCTGGCGGATAAACACCTGGCTACCAGCCTGGCTAACATTACCGATGGAGACTATGCCGGGGAACATTGGCTCGGGACCTTTGCCTTATATGCGCTGAGCGAACGGGAACGGGAATAGTGCCACGGAAAGGACGATACCAATTTTGGCCGCCAAGCAAGGTTAAATTGGATATGTGCCGGGCAGTTACAACTAACCGGCGCAGGCCGATTCTCCTTATAATTGCGGTGCCCACAATGGAATCCGGTTTCCAAAATTTGGTCCATCTGCCTATCGCCTAACAAAAAAGCCCCACCGGTGAAACGGCAGGGCTTAAATGTTTTTTCATTATCTCCTTAAAATCTGGACACTTTTAAAATTCCTTGCTGGCCATCCACATTGACCCGGAGTAAATAGGTTCCGGGTGCCAGATCAGGTAACTGCAGAGAACGTTGCACGTTTCCCGGCGACTCCATCTCCCGCCAGGTGGCAAGGTGTTGACCATACAGGTTGTATAATTGATAATTGACTTCTGCCGACTGGTCAAGATTAAAACTGACCATTAACTGGTCCCGGACCGGATTGGGATAGGCCTTCAGCGCATAGGAAGGGGCCAAAGATTTAACGATTTTGGTTAATACCCGGCTACCCGTGGCAAACCAATACCCCCATTGGGCATTTTGCATGTATTCGGAAGGGTCCCCGCCCAAACTGATCTTGTTACCGGCCAGCGGCACCTGATACAAATCGGTGCGGGTAAATATGAACAGCTCCGTTACATCTGTATTGATCAATAATCGATCATCCGCAATGCTGAAGTTGGGATAACTGATCGTATTGTTCTGCAGGATGGTGTCTACCTGGCCCGTTTCCAGGTTTCCTCCCAAAAGGAAGATAGCCGGATCGGAGGCATTCTCATCAATCAATTCAAACGCGATGATGTAAGGAGAATTTTTTGAGAAGGTCGGATTCCCAACACTGGTATTGGGTGGAAGTCCCGAGAAAAGTTTTTGGATCCCACCGTCAGCAAATTGATTGGTTGCATTGTCAAATACGTGCAAAAATCCAATGT
>JAGQXC010000069.1 GCA_020436785.1 Saprospiraceae bacterium
GCCGGAGTCCGTACCATAGAACACGGTGATCAGGTTGACCGGGAAGTCCTGCAAGCCATGCTTGATCATCACGTGGCCTTATGCCCAACCCTTGCTGCTCCGGAAGCCATATTCCTCTACCGGGGATGGAATAAAGGGATCGATCCGGATCCGGAACGCATAACGGAGAAAAAAGCCGGATTCAAACTTGCCCTGACCATGGGTGTTCCCATCGTTGCCGGTGGCGATGTAGGGGTATTTTCCCATGGCGACAATGCCCGTGAACTTGAGCTAATGGTTGAATACGGGATGGCACCACTGGATGTCCTGCGGGCTGTTACGTCAGGTAACGCTTATTGGTTGCATATGAATAACCTTGGCTCTCTGAAGCCGCAATACCTGGCAGATGTCGTTATCGTCAAGGGCGATCCGGGCCAGAACATCCATCGTCTCCGGGATATCACCGGGGTCATGAAAGATGGGGTCTGGATCATCAAACCGTAGTGGCGGGAGCCGGAACCGTAGACTGATCAATAATGCCCCGATCACGGAACAGGCGAACCAGCATGGGTAAATTAATGGCTACGAGAACTACAAACAGATAGGTATAGGGCAATTGCAACATATGGTAAAACAAAGCAAGGTAAATTTTTAGGCTGCCCCATAGAAAATACATGGGATGGATCATCTTCCTTACCCGCCAGGTAAACAATCCCATCGAAACAATTACCCAGACAATCAACAGTAAGATCTGCGTCCGCTGTAAGCGTTGCAATCTTTGTTCCACGGGCAAATCCGACATCTCATAAAAGCGATTGGCCAATCCTACTCCCTTATATAAGGTATAAGGCTGGTCCAGATTCTCCTGCCAGGGCTGCCCATGCCATTCGTCAATGGCGGCTCGCTGGTGATGGGCCAATCCACGGGAAAAACTACCAGGATCCCGCGCCAAAAAAGGCAATACATAGATGAGCATCAAGCCCCCCAGTGTGATCATTATGCCCTTATAGACGTGCATCCGGCCCCGCAAATTCCATAAATAGAGGATCAAGATGGGCAACCAAAAAACCAAGGCATAGCGTGAAAGCAAACAAAGCAATAAGGCCAATGCCTGGATCCATGCCGAACGGGAACGCCAGGAAGCCAGGAAAATGAGGTAATACCCGGCGATCAACCACTCCACCGTAACGCCATAAATGATGTCGTCGTCAATGGCTACGCGCCTTAACCAAAGCAACAAATACGCGCTTCCAGCCAATATTCCAATCCATCCGGGTTGCCAGTACTTAAAAGCCACCACCACGGCGAGCAGAAAAAGGACAAATGCAACTATGCGGTAATCAAGATCCAGCGCATATGGAATGGAAAAAGGAAACCAGGTAAGGGGCAAATAGGTAGGAGAAAGATCATACCCCCAATCCCGGATCACCAGATAGGGATTGACGCCATGCCAAAAACGACTGACCATTGCATGAATCTGGGGAATGATGTCGGATTGGGAAGGATCGGAATAGTCGACCGGAAACTTCTGCCAGGCGAGTTGGATTACTGGCAGGACCAACAAAAAAACTACAAATATCCAGGCGGCAATACTGATCCATCCCGGCCGGTATTTATTGGGCGTTCTGGCGGCCGGAGCCGGCAGAAAGGAGAGGATCATGGCCGCTGCACCAGCAAGTAAAGATCCCAGAAAAAAAATCAGAGAGGAGGCATCCTGACCCCATTGGTTACGGCAACCCGTCAGCAGATATACTTCGGTGAGAACGCCTGTAATAAAGAGCAGCGTCATCACGAGCCATCGAATTTGTCGACCGGAATTTTCCATCAGGGCATGTCTGCGATCAAGATACTACATCTGCAACATTTTGTCACCCAATTAATGAGTCAAAGACTTTTGTGAACAGAATGCAAATGGACCAGATATCGACATTTTAGTGGAACAATCCGTTCCAATTATAGTTGAACCTTACCTGAAGATCAAATAAAAATCAAAACCATGAGAAGCTGGCTGGTCCTGATTGGAATGTTATTCGCATCTATAGCTGCGGCTCAATCGGATATCCGTCAGTCCGTCCTGGATGCGGCAGGCCATCAACAATGGGACAAAGCCATGTTGCTGGCTTCCAAATGGATTGACACGGACTCATCGAGTGCCGAAGCCTACTTTTACCGGGGACTGGCTCTGGTACGAACCGGTCAATATGCCGCTGCCGGCGCTCCCTTCTTAAAGGCAAGGTCGCTGCACTACCCGGTGCCCAATGCGATCGATTTTAACCTGGCCAAAGTCGCTGCCCAAACCGGAGACCCCGATCAGGCCATCACTCTGCTCCAAAAACTCGCCGATCGTGGATTTGGCAGTCCCGGCTTACTCAATGACCCGGCATTTGCACCCCTTCAGGATCGCAAGGAATTTCCTTCCATAAGGAACCAGGTCGAAGCCAATAAATTCCCCTGTCTTGCGGACCCCAAATTCCGTCAGTTTGATTTTTGGATTGGCGATTGGGATGTTTACATGAATGGACAACTGGCCGGATACAACACGATTACCCGGGCGGAGGGAGGCTGCGCGTTGCACGAAAACTGGCACAGTGCCGATGGTAGCCATTCCGGTCAAAGCATCAATTATTACGACCCGGTGCGCCAAGCCTGGCATCAAAACTGGGTGGGATCCGGGATGGATATCACCGACTATGTAGCCGAAGAATCCCGGGAAGGTTACCTGCGTTTCGTTGGGAAAATGAAAACATCACAAGGGATCGTTTTAAAACGAATGACCTTTACTTACGATCCAAGCAACCATTCCGTTTTGCAATTTATCGAAGACTCTACCGATGAAGGTAAGACATGGACGGCAGGATTCCGTGGATTATACATTCCTCACGGAAGTACCCCACCCGGTTCATGAATTGACTTGCATCAATGGTTCGCTGAAGGCATAGGTCAACAAGTCATAGGTGGTGAGGATGCCGCATAATGCCTTGTCATCGTCAACAATGGGAATAGCGCGGAATAAATTCTCACGGAAAATTCCCACCGCAAGCGATATTGGGTCTTCAAAGTGCAGAGTCATCACTTGCTTGGTCATTACTTCTTTGACCAGAAGCGAGGACAAAAACTTCTTATTCAACACTTCTTCGTATTCACGACGAAACAAGGTGAAGTGATCACAAAGCAGGTTGTAATCGTCCTTGCTGACAATACCAACAACCTGATTGTGCTGATCAACCACCGGGATGTGGTGAATGTGATGGGCACGAAAGACCTCACCCACTTTATCCATCATGTCATCCGGATGCACTGAGATCACTTTGCTCGTCATGACTTCAGCAATCTTAACATTGGCTACCATGGTATTTGATTTGGATTTAGGCATCGGTTTCCGAGTACTCTTCATTACTGAACGTCGTGGACTCTGCAAAGGCAAAGGCCAACAAGTCGTGGTTGGTGATCAAACCAACCAATGTTCCATCGTCAACAACCGGCAGCGCATGCAATTTGTTGGACAATATGATATCGGCCGCCAAACCAATGGTATCCTCCGGCTCGATCACCAGCGGATTTAAGGTCATAAACTCTCCAATTTGCATGGATGAAAGCAACTTTTCATTGTAGGCTTTACCGGAAGTATGTCCGGTCAATTTATCCAACAATGTGTGCAGATCGGTTTTGCTGACAATGCCCACCAGCTTATTGCCCTGATCAACCACCGGGATATGATGGATGTTGTGTGCACGAAATACATCTTCCACTTTCGAATACCTGTCATCAGGATGCACGGTGATCAGGCTCTTAGTCATTATAGCAGCAACTGGTGTTTGCGGATTCATAATGTACAATTTGTATTTCCTAAGTTATTCAACTCCTAACGAAGGCTAAATGATGACAATCAACAATTTGGCAAACCTGGGTCATAACGGATCCTTGTTTCCCGTTCGTTGATCTCCGTTCAGATCATCGTTCACGGGTCTTACCTTAACCCGGCGTCCATCTGTCCTAATTTGCAGAAAATGTGAGAGAAAATCAAGGTGACCCGGCGATTTGCAAACGGAATGGCACGCTGTATTTATGATCCGATTCTGGTATCTTGGCAGGGTGTCATCGCTAAATGAATAATTTCATGCAAAGGAATACCGCTAATTATATGGTCTGGCTGTTTGTCATCCTGTCCGGCTGCCTGGCTTGTAAGGGCGCCGGTCAACCGGAGGACCGCAATGGGCCGAATGTCATACTGATCTACGCCGATGACCTGGGTTATGGCGATGTAGGATGTTATGGTGGTACCGGTGTCGCCACGCCGCACATCGATGCACTTGCCCGGGGTGGTCTGCGTTTTACTCAAGCCTATGCCAGTTCGGCGACCTGTACGCCATCCCGGTATTCAATGCTGACCGGTCGCTATGCATTCCGTACACCGGGGACCGGGGTAGCGCCCGGTGATGCTCCTTTGCTTATCGACACCCAATTCCTGACCCTCGCCGATGTCTTCCAGGTCAGCGATTATCACACGGGGGTGGTGGGCAAGTGGCATCTGGGTCTTGGCGGCCCGGATGGTCCGGACTGGAATGGCATGATCCGTCCGGGTCCGCTGGAACTGGGCTTTGACTATGCATTTCTCATCCCGGCTACCAACGACCGGGTGCCCTGTGTGTTTGTTGAAAATCATGGCGTAGTAGATCTGGAACCCAACGATCCGATCCGGGTCAGCTATGGACCTCCGGTTGGCGAATTACCAACCGGCAAGGAACATCCGGAGCTGTTGCGTATGCATCCTTCACATGGTCATGATCAGACGATTGTCAATGGGATCAGTCGTATTGGCTACATGACCGGAGGTCAAAATGCCTTATGGCGTGATGAAGATATTGGCGACACCCTGGTGGCCAAATCCCTGCAATTCATTCGCAATAACCGGGACCA
>JAGQXC010000504.1 GCA_020436785.1 Saprospiraceae bacterium
ATAAAAATCCAGGGATTTTGCCGGTTGAAGACCCCTTCCAGAAAATCAATAACGATCGGAGACAGCTTAAGCGTGAAGAGAATACCCAATAAAACGCCGACCACCGTGAAGACGGTTTTGATCACTCCGCGTGAATATCCCATGTAAAAACCGAAAGCGGCGATAAGGACAAAAAACAAATCCAGAACCATGTTAAGAACGTTTGGTAAGGTATTTGAGTTAATTTTAGGGTAAATATCTGAATTCCGTTAATGATTTCGAGGTGCGGATCGTTATCTTAGACATACGATTGGTGGTGCCGGATGAAGGGAATTTTAAGGTATTAGGTTAATGTCTTATATTTAACCAGTTTGTTTGCAAATGCGTAGAATTAATTTTACTGTTCTATGCCTGCTTTTGGTGGCATTCAGCGTTTCCCCGGGAAAGGCTCAGATGCCTGTTGACACCCTGGCCAAAGTTTTTCATATCGGCGACCATACCGAAGCCTTTGAACACCTTTTTCTGAGGTATAATCATCTGGCCAGTCAACTGGGCCAGGATCATGAACGTGCCTACGCCTATTGGACCGATATGCTGCAAAAGATGGACCTCTATTCTGAGGAAATAGGCGTCGATTTGAATGGCTTGCAATTGCTCCTTTATGCATTTTGGGACCCTAATGGTCGATTGGAACATCTGGCGTATTTTCTGAAACCGAATTCCAAATTTATTGAGGATGAAGTCCTGAACGATTTCTTTCTGCGGTTTATGGATACGTACCAACTGCCCGTTACCCTCGAGAAGCCAACCTACCTGTTTACCCATGCCGCATTCCCCACGGTGGCAAAACGGTTATCCTCTCTCAAAAAACACTGATTGCCTTTATTGCCAGCAGGGGACCTGTTTGCCTGGGTATTCCTGGATACCTGCATCGAGTTGTAATTGGAGCTGTACAGTTTGCCCTGCTCCATCGGCTACTTTTTTTATGTTATTGATTTATATAATATGATTTGTACATTTGTTGAGACCGTCCGGTTTAAACAGGAGCATTGATAAGTTGTTACCTATGACGGCCTTGCACAATCTGAAAACGGCAACCATGAGTAACCCGATCCAATACACGGAAGATAACATAAAGTCATTAGACTGGAAGGAGCACATTCGGCTGCGTCCCGGTATGTACATTGGCAAACTGGGAGATGGCAGTGCTCCGGATGATGGCATTTACATACTCGTGAAAGAAGTGATCGACAATGCCATTGACGAGTACGTCATGGGGTTTGGCAAAGTGGTGGATGTGGACATCAAAGACCGGGAAGTCATTATTCGTGACTATGGCCGGGGGATACCTCTTGGAAAGGTTGTGGATTGCGTGTCCCGGATCAATACCGGTGCAAAATACGACTCCAAAGCTTTTAAGAAATCCGTCGGACTGAATGGAGTCGGAACCAAGGCCGTTAATGCGTTGTCCGATCATTTTACCGTGGAGGCCTACCGGGAAGGTAAAATGAAACGGGCAGTATTTGCGCAGGGTGACCTCACGGAAGAATCCAAACTGCTGAAAACCGATGAGCCGGATGGCACCAAGGTTAGGTTCATCGCTGACCAATCGATCTTTAAAAAGTTCAAATACAACCTGGAACTGGTTGAAAATCAGCTCTGGAACTATGCATACCTGAATGCAGGCCTGAAGATCCGCTTCAACGGCCAGACCCTGGTGTCCAAGAATGGCCTGCTGGATCTGCTCGAACGTAAGACCGCCGATGAAGAATTGCGTTATCCGATCATTCATCTGGTCGGCGATGACATTGAGGTAGCCCTGACCCATGGCCAGCATTATGGCGAACAATATTATTCGTACGTCAACGGCCAGTACACCACCCAGGGCGGGACCCACCTGACTGCCTTCCGGGAGGCGATTGTGAATACCATCCGGGGTTTTTATAAAAAGGATTTTGACCCCAAAGACGTGCGAGCTTCAGTCATTGGCGCGGTGTCGGTTCGTATCGAAGAACCGGTATTTGAATCCCAAACGAAGACGAAACTGGGATCCCAAACGGTTGCACCCGACGGCCCTACCATAAGGACGTTTATCAACGACTTCATCAGCAAAGAACTCGACAATTATCTGCATAAACATGCACAGATCGCCGATGCCCTCTTAAAGCGTATCCTCCAATCGGAGCGCGAACGCAAGGAAATTGCCGGCATTAAAAAACTCGCCAATCAACGAGCGAAAAAGGCCAATCTGCACAACAAAAAATTGCGGGACTGCCGCTACCATTTTGATGAGAAACGGGTGGACGAAGAATTGCTTGGCCGCACGACCGTATTTATCACGGAGGGGGATTCCGCCAGCGGATCCATCACCAAAGCCCGGGATGTCAATACGCAGGCCGTATTCAGCCTGAGAGGCAAACCGTTGAATTGTTACGGGTTGACCAAGAAGGTGGTCTATGAAAACGAAGAATTCAATTTGTTGCAACATGCGTTGAACATTGAGGATGGCATTGAATACCTGCGGTACAACCGGGTGGTGATTGCCACCGATGCCGATGTGGATGGCATGCACATCCGGCTGTTGTTGCTGACCTTTTTCCTGCAATTTTTTCCGGATCTGGTCCGGGCAGGGCATTTGTATATCTTGGACACCCCGCTGTTCCGGGTCAGGGACAAGAAAGCAACCTATTATTGTTACTCGGAAGCTGAAAAGCAGGCTGCCGTACAAAAACTGCGGGGCAAAGCCGAGATTACCCGGTTCAAAGGGCTGGGCGAGATATCACCGGATGAATTCGGCGATTTTATTGGCGAGAACATTCACCTTCAACCTGTCGTATTAAATGAAAATACCCATATGGATCAGTTGCTTGACTACTATATGGGTAAAAACTCCATGGAACGACAGCAATTTATCATTGAAAACCTCAAAGTGGAGATTGACGAAGTCAACGCAGGCGAGAAGAATCTTGAAGTGATGGAAATGCCGGAGGAGGAAGAAGTTGGATAAATGGACACTATCTGCTTTGCCCTAGCTATTGAGGGGGTTTTGAAAATACCTATCAGCAACTCATTCGTCCGAGATGGTCTGCAGCAATTCACGGTAGCTGGAGAAAATTTTGGATCGTGATACAAATCCCACGTATTTATCGCCATCAACGACAACAAGATTGTATTTTCCTGAATGCTGGAATTTGGTCGCGACGGTCTCCATGTCGTCATTAATCCGCACGACTTTGGTCGGGGTGAACATCAAATTGCGCACCTTGGTGGAATCGTAAAGTTCCGGCTTGAACATGCTGTGGCGGATCTGATCGAGCAGGATGATTCCGTAAAACGTATTCTCCTTATCGATGACCGGATAGATGTTGCGGTTTGATTCGGCAATGATTTTGACCAGTTCTCCCAGGTTGGCATTCACATCAACCGGCAGAAAATCGGTTTCAATATAATCCCTCACTGCCATCATGGCCAATAAGGAGCGGTCCTTGTGGTGAGTAAGCACATCTCCCCGGGTAGCCAGCTGAATGGTGTAGATGGACCGTGGAGAAAGCAACCTGGCCAGCGCATACGATGAGGTGGCCACCAGCATGATCGGGAAAATCAGTTCGTATCCGCTGGTAATCTCGACGCTCAAAAAAATAGCCGTCAGGGGGGCATGCACCACCCCCGCGAGCAGGCCGGCCATACCCACCAATGCAAAGTTACTTTCCGGCAAATTGGTCATGCCGTAATAATTCAGGACTTTGACAAACAACAATCCGGTCATCGTCCCAATGAACAGGGTAGGGGCGAAAACACCGCCAATGCCTCCACTGCGAAAGGTTAGCGACGAAGCCAGCGCTTTAAACAGTACCACACCCAGTAACAAAAGGAGGGTGACATGGATGTTGTCTTTGAACGGGTAAAAAATGCTGTTGTCAAAGACGAACTCCATGTTGCCTTTGAGCCCTTCATTGACCGATTCATACCCTTCCCCGTAAAGGGAAGGAATAAAGAATATGAGAATCCCCAAGAGGATGGCTCCGATGATCAGTTTTGTCAACCAACCGGAATACCGGTCAAAGAGCTTTCCGGTGAATACATAAATCCGGATAAAATAGACCGAAATCAGGGCAGTGAAGATGCCTAATAGCAGGTAATAAGGCGTCTCACTTAACTGGAAGGTATGTACCACCTTAAAGGGATACAACACATTCTGGCCAAGGAAAAAGTAGGAAGTCAACGCGGCTACAATGGAAGACACCAATAACGGAACCAAAGCCGTCATGGTCATGTCGAACAGAATGATTTCCAGGGCAAAGACAATGGCTGCGATCGGCGCTTTGAAGATGGCTGATAACGAGGCGGTCGCTGATATCCCAACCAGGGCGACAATTTGTTTATAGTTTAACCCCAGCAGTTTGCCCATCTGCGATCCCCAGGCAGCCCCGGTGACCACGGTGGGACCTTCCAGTCCGACCGACCCTCCAAAGCCGACCGTAAGTATGCTGGTAACCACGGATGAGAACGTGTTATGGGCATGGATAATGCCATTTTGTCTGGATAACGCGTAGAGGACATTGGGGATACCATCCCGGACCGGCCGTCGTAATACATACCGGATAAACAACACGGTAGCCAGGATGCCAATGCTTGGATAAATGAAATACAGGTAATTGTGGTAATTGACAGCAAATCCGCTGGTGAGTAAGTTTTCCAGTACCCGGACAAAATTTTTCATCAACACAGCGATCAAGCCTACCAGAAAACCAATCACGATGCTCAGACCGATCATCAATTGGCGGGATGGTAGACGTTGAGCCATCCGGACCAGATTCTGAACGATCCTTTTGATTTGCATCATGAGGTCGCAAATGTACTAATAATTCAAAAGTGATGTGGCGGAGCAGCGATGATCTGACTGTAGGATATTAATCAACCATGTCTGAATCCAGGTTCAAGCGTAGCCTCGTAGTAGGAATTACGTGACATCGGGAGCGAAAGTTATCTTTACCAAATATAGATTGGGACACCGAAAAGGTGCCCCAGGATTTGAACGACAGATCGCAACGATGGCTGTAAAGAAAAGACATGTATTCCTGGGCATATTATTGTTTTGCATGGCTGCCTGTGTAGGCATTTCGCGCATGGAGTTCCTGAAATTCCGGGATCAACCTGAGCGGATGGAGAGCCGTATCCTGGCGGCAACCAGAATGAATGCGACCTTTCATCCGATGTCCGGTAATCAGTTGGCCTATGTCAGCGTCGGAAATCCCTCGAAACCGATGCTGGTCCTGGTCCACGGATCGCCCGGTTCTTGCACGGCATTTATGCCTTTTTTGCAGGACACCGCACTCTTAAGGCGATTTCAGATGGTGGCGGTGGACCGGTTGGGGTTTGGATATTCGCAGTTCGGCACTGCGGAAGGTTCGCTTAAAATTCAGGCGGATGCCATCCTGGCAACCGTCAGGAATTTGCCGGCTCCTTACAAATTATGGGTCGGACACTCACTTGGTGCTCCGGTAATCGTCGAAGCAGCCATCGAGGATCCGGACCAGGTACAAGGGCTGATGTTGGTGGGTGGCTCGGTGGATCCGGACCTTGAGCCCAGAGAGTGGTGGCATGGCCCACTCAACTGGCCGGTTGTCCGGTGGATGCTGCCTCCTGCATTCCGGGTTTCCAACCAGGAAATTATGCCCCTTTACGACGAATTGGTGAAACAATCCAAGAATTGGAGCGCCATTCAATGTCCGGTTGCTTTTGTGCACGGAACCGACGATTTCCTGGTGGACATCAACAACTTGTATTTTGTCAAAGACCATATGCCTCCCCAGGTGCCTTTGTACATCGATACATTGAGTGGCGCGGACCATTTCATTCTGTGGACGCGGATGGATGTGATGCAACACGACGTCCTGGAGTTGAACCGCCTGGTCGAGACGCATGGTGAGCACACTTCTGACGAACTGACAGACCATTGATCGATATCCCGGGGTTATTCCGTCGAACTGGCAGGATTTAGCTCGTGGTATGGTTGTTGATCTTTGGAAAAGTTAATCTATTTATTACCAGTTTTTAATAGCGAAAATGTTCGAAGAAATATTTAGTGATACGGTCATGCAGGAAGATGGTGATCTCATGCCCATCTTTTCATTGGAAGAAGAACAGGATACTCCCATCGTTGATTTGCCTGAAGAGCTGCCTATACTTGCTTTAAAAAATACCGTATTATTTCCGGGGGTAGTGATCCCCATCAACATAGGCCGGAAGAAGTCGGTCCGGGCCATTAATCAAGCGCATCAATCCCATAAATGGATTGCCGTTCTGACCCAGCATGAATCCCAGATGGAAGACCCGTCCCCAAAAGATTTGTATCAGATTGGGACCATCGCCCGGATCATTAAAATTCTGAAGATGCCGGACGGCTCAAATACGGCCATCTTGCAAGGCCGCCAGCGGTTCCAATTGCGGAGCATCGTGCGGGAGACACCCTATCTGGCCGGGACGGTAGATCGATTGAATTACCTGGATCCGGACGATGAAATGGAATACAAAGCACTGGTCCAGTCCATTCAGGAGCAGGCCAAACGAATCGTTGAATTATCACCCCAGATCCCTTCCGAAGCCATAATTATGCTGCGGAATATGTCAAACAATACCTTCCTCATCAACTTCATTGCTTCCAATCTGGGATTGAAGATGGAGCAAAAGCAAGCCATGTTGGAGATCAACGATCTGGGTGCTCTGGCCAGGCAGGTCTTGCAGTACATGAACAGTGAACTGCAATTGCTTGAGCTGCGCGATCAAATAGAATCCAAAGTACGTCATGACCTGGAAAAGCAACAACGTGATTACTTCCTCAATCAACAGTTGAAAACCATCCAGGAAGAACTGGGCCAGAATCCCCAGGAGGAAGAACTGGAAGCCATGGAGGCCAGGGCCAAAAAGAAAAAATGGCCCAAAGAAGCCGCTGAGCTGTTCGCGAAAGAAATGGCAAGATTACGGCGAACCAATCCTCAGGTGGCGGAATACAGCGTATTGCTGAACTACGTAGAAACTTTGCTGGATTTGCCTTGGGATACGGTCTCCAAAGATCAGTTTGACCTGCATAAAGTCCGTAAGGTGATGGATCAGGATCATTTCGGACTGGAGAAGGTGAAAGAACGGATTCTGGAGCACCTGGCAGTCCTGAAACTGAAAGGAGATATGAAGGCGCCCATTTTGTGCCTGGTAGGGCCTCCCGGCGTCGGGAAAACTTCGCTGGGTAAATCGATAGCCAGGTCATTAAACCGGGAATTTGTCCGTATGTCTTTGGGAGGACTACATGACGAAGCGGAGATTCGCGGTCATCGCAAAACGTACATCGGAGCGATGCCCGGACGAATCATCCAGTCCATTAAGAAAGCCAAAACCTCCAACCCGGTGTTTATTCTCGACGAGATTGACAAATTGGGCAGTGATTACAAGGGAGATCCCTCTTCGGCGCTTCTCGAAGTCCTCGATCCCGAACAAAATTCCACGTTCCATGACAATTATCTGGAGTTGGAATACGACTTGTCAAGAGTGCTATTTATTGCAACAGCCAATAGTCTGGGATCGGTTCAGCCTGCCCTCCTTGACCGTATGGAAGTCATTGAAATTGCCGGGTATTCCATGGAAGAAAAGGTTGAAATCGCCAAACGCCATCTGATCCCCAAACAACGAAAGGAACATGGGCTGAAAACCAATGATGTACGTCTGCGTGATCAGGTGATCGAAACGCTCATCCAGGATTATACCCGTGAGAGCGGTGTGCGTAGCCTGGATCGTAGCCTAGCTGCCGTGATGCGCTGGGTGGCCAAGAAAGTGGCTATGGAAGAAACGTATCAAAAGTCGTTGCAGTTGCCGGATATTCACCAGGCCTTGGGACCGGTTAAGTTTACCATGGATCAGTACCAGGAAATCGGGTCGGCAGGTGTTTGTATCGGGCTGGCATGGACCCGGGTGGGAGGAGACATCCTATTCATCGAAACCAGCGCCGCCCCTGGCAAGGGTAAGTTGATCCTGACAGGAAATTTGGGAGACGTCATGAAAGAATCCGCAACGACTGCCTTGAGCTACCTGAAGGCGCACAGCAATATTTTGGACATTGATCCGCAGCGTTTCGAAGATCAGGATATCCACATTCACATACCCGAAGGTGCAATACCTAAAGACGGTCCATCGGCCGGCATAACCATGTTGACGGCCCTGGCTTCCCTCATGACAGGTAAAAAGGTGCGTCCTTATGTGGCGATGACCGGAGAGATCACCCTGCGGGGCAAACTGTTGCCGGTGGGAGGCATCAAGGAGAAGGTCCTGGCTGCCAAGCGCGCCGGTATGAAGGAAATCATCCTGTGCAGAGAAAATGAACGTCATGTGGCGGAAATTGAAGCAGATTACGTCAAAGGATTGAAATTCACTTATTATGAACGCATGGTGGATGTCCTGAATGATGTTCTGAATTAGGCGATAGATTCCAGACCTTAGATACTAGATGCGATGCTACGCAATAGACCACTTTATGACAAGCAGGCTAAGATTTTGTTAAATCCCGGTTGTACATCGATAGTATGATGGATTAAACCGTTCTTTAACCAGATGCACCAAACGACGGCCAGATCAGGTTCAGCGAAAGTTAGCCTTTCCATGAAGTAGAATCTCGCAATTGGCCTTAACTTAGCGCGCGCAATGAAAGAAAGTTTACCATACCATTTTCGATTGATCCTTCTGATGGCCGGGATGTGCCTGGCCTGGTCGGCTTCCGGACAGATAAAACACCTCATACCCAGGGTTCATCAACTGAGTGGTTTTGTCGTAACGGATGAAGGGGAAGACATCAAACCGCTGGAGTTGGTGAATGTTGCCGTGGTAGGCACCAACCGGGGAACATTTACTAACGAGGTTGGTTTCTATTCCCTGCCCGTCCAACCCGGAGAAACGGTTGACTTTTCGTTTCTTGGATACAAATCGGTGCGCTATACGATTCCCGATACCATTCAACAGGATTACATTTTTTACTACCTCAACCTATTGCGCGACACCCTCAGTTTGCCGGAAGTGGTCGTCTTGCCGATTCCCAGTCGCGAAAACTTCAAGGTTGAATTTCTCGCGCTACCCGTTAATGATGACCTGCAGGAAAGAGCCATCGAGAACCTCAAACCCTACACGATGAATCTGATGATGGCCACCTTGCCCCATTCCGGCCGGGAGGTCAGTAAGGTATATTTCAATCAGATTGCGATCCAGAATTATTCGTCCGGCCAATACCGTCCCCAGCCCATCTTTGATCCTTTGGCCTGGCAGCGGTTTATCAAATACATCAAGGACGGAAAATTCAAAAAGAAGAAGGACGATAACTGATTGACGTCCGTCTCAATCCCAATCTTCAAGCTTCTGGTGCCTTTCGTTTCTCCTGTTTCATCCAGGCCTGTCACGAGCACCGATAACTGACTTCGCTGGGTGCCCCAGTTAAATTCTAATCCTACTTTTCCTATCTTGCGACTCCTTATTCAACTTGAACCGGAGAGGAAATGAAAGTCACAGATTATTTCGAGCAAGCGCAGGGGGAAACACTGGTTTCGTTTGAAATATTACCGCCATTGAAGGGTGGCAGTATGCAAGCAATTTTTGATGTGCTCGACCCCCTGATGGAGTTCAAGCCTCCCTTCATCGATGTGACCTACCACCGGGAGGAATTTATCTATCAGAAGAAAGACAGCGGTTATTACGAGAAAGTGGCCATCCGCAAGCGTCCGGGCACGGTAGGGATTTGTGCGGCCCTGATGCACCGTTATGGGGTCGATGCGGTTCCCCACCTGATCTGTGGCGGTTTCACCAGGGAGGATACTGAAAATGCGTTGATCGACCTTAATTTCCTGAACATCAACAATGTACTTGCTATCCGGGGTGATGCCCGAAAATTTGACGGACAGTTCGTTCCGGAAGAAGGAGGTCATCATTTTGCCCTTGATCTCGTTAAGCAAATCAAAAACATGAATCGCGGGGCCTACCTGGATACCACGATCGAGGACGGTGAAAAAACCAACTTCTGCATTGGAATCGCCGGTTACCCGGAGAAACACTTCGAGTCACCCAATGCCAACGAGGATTTGCGCTACCTGAAAATGAAAGTGGATGCAGGTGCAGACTACATTGTCACTCAGATGTTTTTCGATAACCGCAAGTATTTCGATTTCGTCGATAAATGCCGGAAGATGGATATTCATGTACCGATTGTGCCCGGGTTAAAACCCATCACGAGAACCCACCAAATCTCCGGACTTCCCAGAATTTTTCATATTGAGCTACCGGACACGTTGATCAATGAATTGAGCAAAGCCGGTTCCACCAAAGCCGTCCGTGAAATCGGAGTCGAGTGGTGCATTCAGCAATCCAAAGAACTCAAAGCTGCCGGAGCCCCTTGCCTGCACTATTATACCATGGGCGAATCGGATACGACCAAACGTATCGTTGAGTCCATTTATTAATCAAACAGCACCTGATCATGAAAAATTGGCTTTTCATTGCCTTGCTACTCTCTGTGATTACAGAAAGTTTTTCTCAAGCTTTAATGTCACCGGATGAGTACCTGCCCCATGCCGTTGGAGACAAATTTACGCCTCACCATCTGGTCGTCGATTACTTTAACTATGTTGCCGAGCATTCATCGCGGGTGCAGGTCATGGAATACGGCCGAACCAATGAAGAACGCCCACTGACGCTGGCCTTTGTTTCAACGCCCGAGAATCTGGCCCGCCTGGAAGAAATACGTGAAAACAATTTACGTCGTGCCGGGCTGGTTCCGGGAGAGCCCGTCCAGGATGGCATTGCCATCGTATGGTTAAGCTTCAGCGTTCATGGCAATGAAGCTGCCGGTTCCGAATCTTCAATGCCTGTGCTGTATGCTTTGGCTCATCCGGGTGGAAATGCCGACGAATGGCTAAGACACACGGTCGTTATTCTCGATCCCAGCATCAATCCGGATGGGTACTCGCGTTATACGGAATGGAATCGCCGGTCGGCCGCCAACCAGATGAATACCGACATCCAGTCCTGGGAACATCGTGAGCCCTGGCCAGGTGGGCGCACCAACCACTACCTTTTCGATCTTAACCGGGATTGGGCATGGCAAACCCAGGTGGAATCCCAGCAGCGCATCAAACAATACAATCGCTGGTTGCCGCAAATCCATGCCGATTTCCATGAGATGGGATATACGTCCCCCTACTATTTTGCACCGGCTGCGCAACCCTACCATAATTTAATCACGCCATTTCAGCGACAATTTCAGGATGTGATCGGCCGTAACCATGCCCGTCACTTTGCTGAACACGGGTGGTTATTTTTTACCAAAGAAGTCTTTGATCTGCTCTACCCCAGTTACGGTGATACGTATCCTATTTTTCATGGTGCGATTGGAATGACCTATGAAGAAGGCGGTGGCGGTACCGGAAGCCGAGGCGTTTTATTGCCTACGGGAGACACCCTTACACTCAGGGACCGGGTCGCGCACCATACCACCACGGCGTTATCAACCGTTGAAATCTCTGCGCAGAATGCAGACAAACTGACCCAGGAATTCACCAGCTATTTTGAAAGCAGGAATCAACCTCCATCCCGCTTTAAAGGCTACCTGATCAAAGGCAATCAACCGGACAAAGTAAACCGATTGACCAGTCTTTTGGATAAAAATAACATTCAGTATGGGTGGGTAGAACAAACCCAAAAAGTCAGGGCTTTCCGTTTCCAGGATACCTCCATGGTCAATATTTCAATGGACCAGGGAGATCTGGTAATTTCAGCTTACCAGCCATTTACCAATTTCCTGAGCATCTTATTCGAACCCAATCCGCATTTGGTAGACTCCGTGACTTATGATATTACCTCCTGGTGTATCCCATATGCGTACGGTGTCGAGACCTACGGCTTGCTGGAGCGGACACCGGTCACGACAAATGCCGGATCTCCAGCGTCCGGAATGTCGCCGCTGGGTGATCAATTGGCTTACGGATATCTGTTGCCCTGGACGTCGATGACCAGCGCGCAGGGATTGGCAGCATTACAACAACACGATGTCCAGGCTCGGGTGGCTACCGTGGATTTTCGTTTGGAAGGAAAAGACTATCCCGCCGGAACCGTGATGATCCTTCGCGCCGATAACCGGAGATTGGGTGTTCACTTGCTGGAATATTTAAAGGACGCGCAGGACCGGACCGGAATTGAACTGATACCGGTAGCTGGCGGGTATTCCGATGCCGGACCCGACCTTGGATCAGGTAGAATGGATCTGGTGAATCTGGCCAAAGTGGCCGTTCTCGGAGATGAAGGCACCAGTTCCAATTCGTTTGGCCAGGTCTGGTACTATTTTGAACAGGTATTGCATTATCCGATGAGCGTCATCCGCGTGGATGCACTGGCCCGTACAGACTTGAGTAAATACAACACACTGATCCTTCCGGAAGGATTTTACGATCTCAAAGGCAAAGACCAGCTCAAATCCTGGGTGAGAGGAGGCGGGCGGATCATTGCCGTCGGCTCAGGAATCCGTGCGTTGAACGGAGACAGCGACCTGGAGATTAACACCAAATCAAAGGATGACTCCGGGGAACAATCTGATGTTGCTTACGGTGAACGATTTCGCGATGCGATCAGTGAAGACCTGCCGGGAGCGATCTTTCGGGTACCTTTGGATAAAACTCATCCGTTAAGTTTTGGATTAACCAATCCTTATTTCAGTCTAAAAACAGGAACAACCGTTTACGAGCCCATCAAGGATGGCTGGAATCCGGGAAAACTGGGTGATGATCTTTTTTATACCGGCTTTGTAGGTCACCGCCTGCTGCCCATCCTTAAAGGTAGCCTGGTTTTTGGTGAAAAATCGATGGGCCGGGGCAAAGTAGTTTACCTGGTTGACAATCCGTTATTCCGAGGTTTCTGGGATCAGGGCAATCTGCTCTTTGCCAATGCCTTATACTTCTAACTGGAAGGGATTAAAGTGTAATCTTACGGTTCATCCGGTATACTTTTCCGTCCACTTTGGTAAACAGGTAAAAATGGCCCTCACAATCTTTACCAAAGCGCAAATCGGCCCGGTTGTGACCCGTCAGCTCCAGTACAGTGGTTGACCGGCCTTGCAGGGCAATTTGCCACTCATGGACTGGAGCCGGGTAGCCCTGCTTGATGTCGTCCTGTTTTATGTAAAACAAACGGCCATTGACGATGTCGCCGAAAAAGTAGGTGCCCGGCAATACATCGCTGTCCTCCCCACTGAAATAACCGCCGCTAATGGCATTTCCTTCATCATGATCGTATTGAGCCACCGGATAGGTAAAGGTATCCACCGTGTCGGCCGGATCAAGCGGGTATAGTTTGGCCATCGTTTCGAGATAACGCATTTGAAAGGTGCCTTCCCGGTGAGGCCAGCCATAATCATGGCCGGGTTCGATCATGTTTAATTCTTCGATATTGCCGTGACCGATACAGGAAGCAAAAAGTTGTCCCCGGGCATTCCAGGTCATGCGATGCGGATTACGGAAACCCCGCGCATAGATTTCGCCCAGCGTAGCCGGATCATTATCGGCCTCCCAGGGATTGGCCGGCGGGATACCGTATTGTCCGTTCTTGCTGTTGCGTCCGGAAGGATCGATGCGCAAGATGGAACTCCAGATTTTTTTGGCGCCATTAATGGACACTGACGGAAAGCCCGACTCCACGCTACCTCCATCCCCAACGCCTATATAGAGCATGCCATAATCCTTATCTCCCGGGAGAGCGGTCGGATTGAATTCAATGTCCTGAACGCCATGGATCTGGGTAACTTCATCGATTCGCATCAATTCACGGTAAGTACCGGTCATCGTTGGAGCAAGCGGATCGCTTACCTTCCATTCATCCACGATCCATTGTAATTTGACCGGTATCGAATCGGGAAGGGCAAAGTCGGCTGGTGCCGAAGCGGCTTTCTCGGTGTGGGTGGTATAGAGCAAACCATTTTGTTCAAAATCCGGATGGAAAGCAAAACTGCCGAATCCGGTGGCCAAACCGGGAACCTCGATGTAATTCGGAAAGTAACTGGCGATGTCCATGTATAAGGTTGGCTTCCCGGAAGTCATTTCAAAAAGTTTTCCACGAAGGTCCACCATGAATGTTCGCCCGGTGTGGGCAGCACAGTCCATTTTAGTGATCCTTGTCTTAAGGGGATATTCGCCGCTGGGAGGGATTTCCGCCACCAGGTTCAGATCGATCACATCCCCGGACAGTGGTATGGAGTCCGGTATGGGATCTTCCAGAGCCTGTCCGGTTCCCAATGATGCCTGGTCCGGGACTGGTTGAGCGTGCAGGTAGGCCAGGATCTGGTCGATGGAGGTGTCCGACAACATCAGGAATGCCGGCATGTATTGGTGGTAGGTTGCAAGCAGGGATTTCGCTCTTTGATCTCCGGAATTGATTACGGAGGGAGCATCCTGTATGAACGCTTTGAGCCAATCCACATCGGCCCGTGAGGTAACCCCTGCCAGCGCCGGACCAATGCCCTGGTTTTGAAGGCCGTGACAGGACGAACAATACAACTCGAAATTTGCCTGTCCCTGACGGATGTCGCCCTGATCAGTGGAAATAGGATTTTGGTCTGACTGGCAGGAAGATAAAATCAATAAAATAGAAGTCAGGCCAAATAAAATAGTACGTCGAAAAGTCATGATGGTATTTCTTTGGCTTCGGTAAAAGACCGGCCGGTTTCAGTAATGCGAATCAATCTAAATGTAAGAAACAATTGTATGTTACCGGCGATCCGGTTGGCTCCTTTTAAGAATATCAGGATTTCGGATCGGGTAAATTAAGAGGGACAAACTTACTTCCTACAATCCGGGCGTGGTCCACTTCATAAACCGTAAAGCCGGAGCGAATCTCAAATCCATGGAAGGTAAACCGGTCAGGACGGGTCAAAGCGGACGTTTGCCGGAATTGCGTTCCGGATTGTTCAAATGTTCCTGATTGAGCAGCATGGTAATGTCCGGCCAACGCCAATGGAAATGGATGGGTACCGATGGCCTGACGCAATGCATCAAAGTCACTGACCACATGCCGGTGCCGCAAGTGTCCATCCACAGTAAGTAAACTGGGGCCATAAAATGGATCCTCATCAAATTCCTGAAAACTAAATCCCGGCGAAACCAGGGGAATATGATTAAACGTGACCACCGGCCGGTTTGATTCCGTTTGTTTCAGCTCACGGCTGATCCAGGATAATTGTAAGGTGTCAATGCCTCCGTAATACCAGAGATTCTGGTATTCCATGGCATCAACACTGAGAAAATGCAAGCCGCCATAGTTAAAGGCATAGTAATCCGGTCCGAGATAATGCCGGTACATGTTTTTTCCGTACCAGGGATGTTGTGAACTCACCAGAGATTTGTCCCGTTCAATGCCGAACAATTCATGATTTCCGACACCGCTAAATACCGGGAAAGGGATTTTGCCGATTTCCTGGACGTACAATTGATAGTAGCTGCTAGCCACCTCTTCCGTCACCCGCAGTGCATCTCTAACGAGATCGCCGGTCATGATGACAAAAGCAGGCTGAATGGAATCCAGTAGTTTGCGGAAGCGTGCCATACGGGGAAGATTCAACGAATCCATATGGCAATCCGAGGCATGAACAAAAAAATAATGTTCTTGTGGGGGAGAGGGATACAGCGCAAAGTCTATCCGGGAAGATGCCGGATACCAGAATTTCCCCAGGTAACCGTCGGGCAGACAGATTTGCAGGATTCCGTAAGGGATTTGGCCCTGTAAGGAATAAAATCCCTGGGCATCCGTGACCACTACCTGATCCTGGTCGGAGACCGTTACGCCGGCAATTCCCGTCTCACCTTCATCGAGGGTTCCATTGTGGTTAATGTCCTCAAAGACCGTCCCTGTAATGGTGGTTTGACCGGTTACAGACGGGGACGACATCAAACTGGTTATGAACATCAAAACGAACAAAAAACAGCGCATAGGATAACTGGATAAGTGCTGACAATTAAGGATAGATCACTTCATAACTGTTGTTGGGGACCGGTTGTCCCACCAAAAGGTCAGGAGCCAGACTGTCCTTCATTTTTTCGTCATTCGCAATGAATTTCATGGCCAGCTTGTTGGCTTGCGTATAGTATGCCCGGTCATTTTTCCATGTTTCCCGGGGACTGAGCACGGAGGAGGGGACCCCCGGGCAGTGCATCGGGATGGAAATCTTGAAGATCGAGTGGTTCCGATAGCCGACTTTATCCATTTTATTTTCCAGGACAGCATGAATCATGGCCCGGGTATAACGGATGTCAATGCGCTTTCCAACCCCATAGGGCCCGCCGGTCCATCCGGTATTGATCAGCCAGACCTGAACGTGGTGTTTCTCCATTTTCTCACCCAGCATCCGTGCATAGGTCGATGGAGGCAAGGGCATAAATGGAGCGCCATAGCAAGTGCTGAAAGTAGCCTGTGGTTCGTTGACGCCCGCTTCGGTACCGGCTACCTTCGCCGTGTATCCGGCCAGGAAATGGTACATGGCCTGTGACTTATCCAGGCGGGTGATGGGAGGCAAAACTCCATAGGCATCGCAAGTAAGGAAAAAGATATGACTGGGTATGCCGCCTACCGCTGGATCCAGGTGATTTTCAATGAATTGAATGGGATAAGAAGTCCGGGTATTTTCGGTTACACTACTGTCGGTGTAGTCAATATCCCGGGTGCCCCGGAAGAAGCGGGTGTTTTCGACAATGGCGCCAAAGCGGATGGCTTTGAATATATCCGGCTCTTTTTCAGCATCCAGGTTGATGACTTTGGCATAACAACCACCTTCAAAATTGAAGACCGAATGATCGGACCATCCATGCTCATCATCGCCAATAAGGTAACGCTTGGGGTCGGCGGATAAAGTGGTTTTCCCTGTCCCTGAAAGCCCAAAGAACAATGCGGTATCGTGGTCGGGACCAACATTGGCCGAACAATGCATTGGGAAAACGTTATGAGCGGTAGGGAGCAGAAAGTTTAAGACGGAAAATATCGATTTCTTCATTTCTCCGGCATAAGCAGTCCCTCCGATGATCACCATTTTCTCGGTAAAATTGACAATCACAAAATTGGATGAACGGGTACCGTCCACCTCCGGATCCGCTGTGAATTCTGGCACGCAGAGGATGGTAAAGTCTTGCTTGAAATCGGAGAGCTTGTGCGTGGCAGGCCGTAAGAACATATTGTAAGCAAACAGATTATGCCAGGCCAGTGTATTAAAGACCCGTAATTTCATGCGGTAGGTCTTGTCTGCACACGCATAGGCATCCCGGGCGTATAATTTTTTCCCTTTGAGGTATTCGGTCATTTTGCCCAACAACCGATTAAATACCTCCGGGGTGGTGTATTGGTTGTGGTTACCCCAGTGCACCAGGTCCGATGTCACATCATCCTTGACCAGATAGCGATCTTTGGGGCTGCGTCCGGTGAAAAAACCGGTTTCGACCGTTAGCGAACCGTTATCCGCCAGGTCACCTTCCCGGTTAAGCAAGGCCTCTTCGATGAGTGTGGCCGGCGAGGCATTCCACAGGATTTCGTTGTTGGCAGCAATGGAGTCAATGGCAACTTGAGGTGTAATTTTTGGCTTATCGGTTGACATTAGCTTGCGTTTGATTTCGTCAAAAATAGAGAATCCACCCCAACATATCCTTTAATGGCGGGAGCATTTCTGTTTTTTTGACGGTAGGTACGTTGGGACGGATTAATAGATCCAATGCGCACCCCATTTACCCAACGAATTGTACTCGATGCCCGGGAAAGGAAATTTAAAAGCATTCAACCCCTGAAACAGCGCTTTGAGAAATGGATTACGGGTTGGTATCCTGGTAAAATCCACATCCAGAGACAAGATAAACTGGCTGTAGCGCGGGTAGACGACCGGATCCAGCTGTACCGTTTGGCCGGTAGGAATGATCCAGCGGTTGTTGTATCCTCCGTAAAGATTTTCGGCACTGTAGCCAAAGGCAATATTTAACCAGGCAGGCCACTTTCCGGAGGATAAAAATTTATCCGGACTAACGGATAGCCAAATCGTCTGTGCATTGTAATCCTTCAGATAACGCTCGGTCCAGGCAGACCCGAACAGATCCCGGGATCTTTGCTTTAATGAGGTCCCTCCCAGTTGAGCCATTGGTGCCTCCGGGTAAGCAGGGAGCCAATTGGACACCTTAAGTGAAACACGTTGTTCCTGCCAAATCATATCCTGGCTCAGATAGATCCCGGCACCCAAAACATTGAAAGCCATGTCCGGCCAGGAAAATCCCCATTGGCTGGAGTGACCGTCGAGGATTTCCAGACTGGTTTGCAGTCCCAGAGCCACCCCACTGCCAAGCCATCGCGAAGTCTTAGTGTTCATGCCTGTCCATTGTGCTCCCTGGTCCAGAATCCGGCTTTCGGTATAGGTGGTGAAGGCATGACCCAGTTTGTCCATATGCCGCCATTCGCCCCAATCATTATGCAGATGGAAATCACTGCGGGGATACTTCCGGTACCAGGTTTTGTTCAGTCCGGTCATCGTTACAGCATAGATTGCACTTCCACTGGCAGCGGCTATCCAAAAACGGGCAGGATGAAAGGTGTCAGATGGCGTCCAAAACCGGTTCCAGCCAGAATACTGCTTCTCCTGTGGTGATTGACCTACCAGGGGCTCCGTGAGCAGGAATAGGATCAGTGCGGTCAGGAACAGATGCCGGATGTGCATGGCCGAAATTAGAATTTTCCAATTGCAATTGTGAACTCCGGATGAAGTAATTATACCGTTAAAAGGTGCATTCGGTCCCTTGTCGTTACCTGACGAACCAATGATGATGCCGTGTCCATCCGCTAGCGAATGGAGAGGTATCCCCCGGGTACACCGCGTTTGGACAGGACAATCTGCCAGAGCTGCAGTTCCCGTGCCTTGAATGCGCCTGCACTGGATAACAGGTAATACTTCCACATCCGGTAGAATTTCTCTCCGTATTGGTTGCTGAATTGGTCCCAGTTCCGGTGGAAATTGGCAAACCAGGACTTCAGTGTAGGGGTATAATGGGTTCCCAGATTATGCCAGTCCTCGAAAATAAACAATCCTTCCATGGCCTTACTTAATTGATTGGCCGATGGGATCATCGAATTGGGAAAGATGTATTTAGAGGTCCAGGGCTCTGCATATTTAACCGAGGTGTTGCCGCCGATGGTGTGTAGAAGGAATAAGCCGTTGTCATCCAGGTTGCGATGAACAATTTCCATGAGCTTCCGGTAATTTTTATAGCCCACATGCTCAATCATACCGCAGATCAGGATTTTTGAATAATGGTCATTGAGATCGCGATAATCTTTTTTCAAAATGTTAACCGGTAGGTTTTGACAGAATGTCCGGGCGTAATCAATTTGCTCATCGGATATCGTAATACCGGTTACGTGACAACCGTAATGTTCCGCGGCATACCGGGCAAATCCTCCCCAACCACAACCGATGTCGAGGACCCGGTCGGATGCCTGTAATTGAAGCTTACGGCAGATCAGGTCCAGCTTTTGTTCCTGTGCAATATTTAAATCCTGGGTTTGCTTGAAATAACCACAAGTGTATTGGTTGTAGGGATCCAGAAAAGACATGTAAAAGTCATTGCCAAGATTATAGTGTTGTCGGGCAACTTTCCCGGAACGTTGTCGCGATTGCATATTGAGCAAACTCGACTTTAAGTAGATAAGTATTGATGGCAGGTTGACCGGAATTTTTTTATCCAGTCTTACTTTGAGGACCCGGTGAAAAAATTCATCCAGTTGATCACATTCCCACCAACCATCCATGTAGGATTCACCAAGTCCTAGCGAACCCTCGGCAATGATGCGTGCAAATACGTCCTCCCGGTGGACTTTGAAATCCCATTCCCGGTCGCCATTGATGGTGATGTCAGCCCTGGCCAATAAGTTTCCCAGCAGGGAACGCATCCGGGTATTTCGTGCATTGGCAATAATAACTTCCACCAGCTTAAATATTTAGGTTTTGGGGGGAGGGAGCCATTGCATAAGTTACAAAATTCTTCCGCGATCAGGTGGTTATTCCCGGATAATACCGTCCAGGGGATTGATTTTCGCCAGCGTCCAGGTAGAATAAGCCACCGTCCGCAATGAAACCAAAAAGGTTATACGAAATAGTACCTAATTGGTGTAGTATTCCAATTTATTCAGGATTAACACTTAAGTTGATGAACACGGCCGGTTTTTTGCAGGTTACGGATGTACATTGTACATTTCCTAACGGTTTAAGCAACACGCAATAAACGTCGATGCGTTAAAGAATTAGGTGCTTTCACCAAATAAAGATTATCTTTCGCATTACAAACACATGCTATGCGTAATGTCTACTTGAAAATTTGCATCATCCTGATGACCGCCCTCCCGGCCTTCAGTCAGGATATCCATTTTTCACAGTTTTACATGTCGCCCCTAACCATGAACCCGGCGTTGACCGGTAATTACGAAGGCACCGTGCGGTTTGGAGGGATTTACCGGACCCAATGGTTTTCCGTGGCTGAAGCGTACACCACGCCGTCCTTTTATGTCGATGCACCCATCATTACCGGATTTCGTAAACAGGACTGGATCGGTGTGGGAGCTATGATCTTTCAGGATAATTCCGGTGCAGCCAACCTGACCTACAGCGGGGTGTATTTGAGTGGTGCGTATCACATTGGATTGGATAAAGACGACACCAAAGCATTTACCATTGGCGTCCAGGGGGGTAGGTCTTCCCGGTTGATTGCCAATCCGGAGAAACTGGAGTTTGAAGATCAATTGATATCCGGGAGTTCAACCAGTCAGGATGCCTCCAATCTGAACGATAAAGAAAGTAAGAAAGGCAAGGGCAACAAGGCCGATATTTCGGTAGGGTTAGCCTATCAGGGAGTGGTCAACGACCTGCTGGATATGTCGCTGGGTGTATCCGTTTCACACATCGCCGGCCCCAACTCAACGCTTCGTCAGGGAAGCCGTTATCTGAAACCCACCAGGATGCTGGCTCATGCGGCATTCAACTATGCGTTGTCCGACCGGCTGTTATTATCTCCGGCGTTTTTGTTCCAGAAAGTTGGCGCAGCCACCGAAACCGCCGTACAAGTCCAGTCGGGATTTCTGCTTGATCCTGAAAAATACATCCTTTTCAGTTTCGGTCCCGGCTACCGCATCGGAGACGCATTTGAAGTATTAGTCGGACTCGATTACGGAGATTTTAGGGTAGGGATGGCCTACGATGTGAATGCCTCCAAACTGGCATCGGCATCCAAGACCATTGGCGGCCTGGAACTGGCTGCTTCCTACATCGCCCGGATATATAAAAAGCCAAAGGCAGACAATATCTTTTTCTGTCCGCGTTTTTAATGAAGATTTATGGATAAGAATATGTGCAAGATGTTATGGCTTCGCTTTACCATCCTCGCCGCTTTCACATTGTGGTACACCGGGCTTCAAGCCCAACCGATCCGGGGTACCACCCCTGCATTGTTGCTGGAAGCTGCCGATGAAAAAATGGCTGAACACGATTATGTCAATGCGGTTCAGTGGTACGAAGAAGCTTATAAAGAACTGCGGACCGAAGACCTCGCCGTTCAAATAGCCAGTATCTATGGTCAACTGAGGAATTATAAACTGGCTGAGTCCTGGTACGGTCGCATAGCCAAACGTGACCGGGATAATAAATATCCGGAGTCGCATTACTATTATGGTTTGTACCTGCGCAAAAACGGGAAATATCAGGAAGCCTTCCAGGAGTTTAAGTTTTTTCTTGATAGTTTTCCCCAGAACAATTTGCGCCCTCTCGTGCAAAAGGAGGTGGCCGGAATCCTGGCGCAGGACGATCTGCCAAAGAACGAAGATATGCTGGTCATTAATGTAGGGCGCCCGGTGAATTCCATGTACACCGACGCTTCTCCTACGATGGATGCTGAAGGCAACCTATACCTGACCTCTTTTCAGCGGAATAAATTGATCGTCAAGGACGGCAAAGAGACGGATCTGTATGCAAAAATCTACGAAACCTCCAAGGACGATAAAGGTAAATGGGATAAACCCAAAGCATTACCCGACGACATCAATGTGGAAGGCATTCACAATGGGAATGTCTTTATCTCACCGGATGGCGGAACCATGTATTTTATCCGGATGGCCTATGACGGGGATTCTCTGACCGAGAGTAAATTATTTGTTTCCACCAAACGGGGGAGAGGGTGGACCCCTCCCAAATACGTCCAGGGCATCAATGGCGACTATTTGGTAAAACATCCGATGGAAGGTGAGTTGTATGGCGAAAATGTCATGTTCTTCACCGCAAACATTCCCGGTGGGAAAGGTGGATTTGATCTCTATTATGCACCGCGGCAGGCCGAGGATGCCTTTGGCACCCCGGTCAATCTCGGTGATGTGATCAATACGGCGGGTGATGACGTCTCTCCCTATTACCGCGACGGCAAATTGTATTTCTCCACCAACGGACGCACCGGGATGGGAGGCTTCGATATCTTCAAGACCGAATGGAACGGTAGTGCCTGGAGTGCTCCTCAGAACCTGGGCTACCGGTTCAACTCGACGGCAGACGACCTGTCCTTTTACGTCGATGGCTCGGGAGTCAATGGCTTCCTGGTTTCGAACAGGGCCAGCCCGACGGCACGTTCGGTAATGAACAAAACCTGTTGTGACGACATCTACTTTTTCACGGAAAAAACCATCAAGATCAATCTGCTGGCTGGCATCTTCGACGAGCAGGGAAAGGCATTGACCGGAGCCACGGTCAACGTATACGAAATGCTGGAAGACGAGCGTGCCGATAGCCCTAGCGGAACATTGAAGCAGGATGATAACAACATTTTTGACTTCCCACTGGAAGGGGAAAAGGCCTATACCGCCACCGTCGAACGCGAAGGGTATTTTCCCGACACAATCCAGTTCAATACGGTGGGCCTGGTCGATGATTATACGATCAAACGGGCCGTCCGCCTCAAAATGAAACCGGCTAAGCCGGAAACGGAAACCATCACGGTGACCGAGCCCATCCGCCTGAATAACATCTATTACAATTTCGACGACGACAAGATCCTACCGGATGCTGAAAAAGATTTGGCGGTATTGCTCGATCTGCTCAACCGCTATCCGGATATGGTCATCGAGTTGGGTTCGCATACCGACTCTCAGGGTAATGATGCTTACAACGACGACCTTTCCCGACGCCGGGCCGAATCAGCCAAGCAGTGGCTGGTGGACCGCGGCATTGACCCAAAACGGATTAATGCGGTTGGTTATGGAGAACGTTTTATCCTTAACCGATGTACCAACGGCGTCCCCTGCACCGACGACGAACACCGTTTCAACCGCCGGACGGAATTCAAGATCCTGGAAGGTCCGACGACCATTGAGATTCAGAAGGAGATCCTTACCCAACCCAACAATCGTCAAAAAGGAGGCCCCGATGGAGCCGAACTGGAAATCCGCCTGTTGATGCCGGAAATGAAAATCGAAGATTCATTTCATGACTTTGGCTTGCTGAAACAAGGCGAGGTAAAGGACCACATCTTCACATTTACCAATTCAGGGGATGCAGACCTCGTGATCCGGATTGCGACCGGGGGAAAGGATCTTAAGGTGAAATGGCCAAAAGATCCGGTGCCACCCGGCAAGAACGGAGAAGTAAAGGTAACCTTCGACTCGACCGACAAACAGGGAGAATATGAAGTGACCATTCAGATGGTCGCCAACACCATTCCCAATGTCGTTGAAGCACGCGTGCGTGCATTCGTGAAGGGCAGCGAATAAAAAATCTACGATGACCACGGTTTTCGAGCAAGCCTGGTCAACCATGCAAAGTTTTGCGTGGTATGAGTGGGTTGCCCTACTCACCGGTATTCTCTACGTTTGGCTTGCGGCCCTGCAGAAACGCTCCTGTTGGTATTGGGGGATACTCAGTTGTGCTTTATGGGCCTACGCAGATATTAATTATTATTTGCTCTATTTGGATGCCCTATTGCAATTCTTTTACATTGGTATGGGCATTTGGGGACTGAAGCAGTGGTCGGCCGCTTCCACCGGGGTAGATCTGCAGATCGAACGGATGTCGTGGCGTGATCACCTCCGGATCCTATGGTGGGTCATCCCCGGGAGCTTCCTCTTTGGTTACCTTTTTGACAATTACACACCGGCAGCAGCAACCTATGCCGATGCATTTACTACCATTGCAGCCATTGCGGCCACCTGGCTTACCGTCCGTCGTTATTTGGAAAACTGGATCTATTGGATTGTGATCGATCTGATTTATATTGGAATCACCGGTTCCAGAACGGCTTACCTGTACGCATTGCTTTATCTGATCTATACCCTGGTTGCCATTTGGGGACTGATCTCCTGGTATAAGGTGTGGAGAAGGCAATAACGGGGTGCAGGATCCACCCATTAACTTATTAACTCATTTACTCAGGTGCGGGGTATGGGGTGCGAGGTACGGGGTATGGGGTTAAAGGAAAAAGAGTCATCCTGGGCTAACCCCCTATAAATGGGAGACGATACACTTATGAAAATTTATGTTAGTCCACGTTTGGACATTAGGAGTTGAATGGTTCTAGATGAGCACCTTTGATTGCCAAACCCACCCAACGGATTC
>JAGQXC010000505.1 GCA_020436785.1 Saprospiraceae bacterium
ACCAATTGCGAAAAATGAACGAAGAGATCGCCTGGATCGACACCTATTTGTTTGGGAAAGCACCGGATAAAAATGAAGCATTTAAGGAAGGTAGCCCGTTGGCACTGGCCTTAAAAAAGCAATCTGCGAAACAGGACAATGGATTGTATGGTGAACGGACAGGTAAAATTCTGGTCCCGGAGCTGATACCGGCCTATCCCGACTCAATCGCCATTGGCCGGTTCGAAGTGACCAATGCACAATTTCAATCCTTTGATCCAAACTACCAATTCCCGGTCACCGCTGCCAACCAACCGGCAGTGGTTACCTTATCCCAGGCGAAGTATTACATTCTGTGGCTGGATAAACAAACGGGAAAATCGTACCGCTTACCCGTCGGTGAGGAGGCGGAGGCCCTTCACAAAAAAGCACTTTCTGTAGCTGCCAAGGAAAACACCCTCAATTACTGGGCAGGCTATGAGATTACGCCGGAAGATGTAGCCAAACTGGAACCCAAGCTGGAATCTTTTACCGGATCCTGGTATATGGAAGCCGGTTCATTTCCACCTGTGAAAATTGGCAAAGCAGAGCTCTATGACCTGGGAGGAAATGCCGCAGAATTTTATGGCCGAGAAGGCATGACGTATGGATTCGATGTACATGACTACGTCGATGCGAAGGCCGAGAACAAAACCATCAAACGAGCTAAAGCCGGATTCCGATTGGTCCTGGATATAAAGGAATGATCAGTGCCGGTAAAGGTTACTTTCCTGCAAGTAGGCATAGACCGTATCCGGAACCATGTAGCGTACTGATTTGCCATCGCGAATGCATTGCCGGATAAAGCTGGCAGATAATTCCAGCAAAGGCGCTTCAGCTAAATGCACCCGAGGATGATCGACCAGAGGACCCGGATCGACGTTCGGGCGGCTGTAGACATAAACATCGTGATGGGCCAGAATCTGTTCGGCATTCTTCCATTTTGGAAAACTGGCCAGGTTATCACCCCCCATGATCAGGCAGAATGTATGTTCCGGATATTTCTCCTGCAGATACGCCAGGGTGTCAATGGTATAGGAAGGCTTGGGCAGACTGAATTCGATGTTGGATGCCCGCAAATGCAGGTGGTCACCGATGGCTAAATGAACCAAATGCAAGCGGTCGTAATCATTGGCCAGGGTGTCTTTTGATTTGAAAGGGTTCTGCGGTGAGACAACCATCCACACCTGATCCAGGTCGGTGTATTCAGCCATGTAGTGAGCAATGATCATGTGACCCGTATGGACCGGGTTGAATGATCCGAAAAATAATCCGACTTTCATGCCGGCCCTATTGGTTAAGCATAACCGGCATCACCAACATGGTAATTTCTTCGTTTTCTTCTTGTTCGCCCGGCAACAGCAATCCGGCGCGGTTGGGACTGGACAATTCCATGCGAACTTCGTCTCCATGCAAAACACCTAACATCTCAATCAGGAACTTGGCATTAAAACCAATGATGATTGGATCGCCTTCATAAGTACAACTCATCTGTTCAGTGGCCTCGTTGGAAAAGTCCAGATCCTGGGCGGAAATATTCAGGCTGCCTTCATTGATTTTGAGGATCACCTGGTTGGTGGTTTTATTGGAATAGATGACAATCCGGCGAAGGGAATTGAGAAAGTCTCCCCGTAGGACACTTAGATTGAACGGGTTATTGGCCGGAATGACTCCATTATAATCCGGATACTTGGCATCGATCAGCCGGCAGACCAATTTGGTATGGTCGGTGTCAAAGAATGCATGTGACCGGTTGAAAGATACCACGACATCTCCTCCGGAAGGAAGAATGTTTTTCAGCAAGGTGCATGCCTTTTTCGGTAGAATAAACGAAGCGGCGACATCGCTTGAAATGTTATGGAGGCTGTATTTCACCAGTTTATGGGCATCGGTGGCAACAAATGTTACTTTATTGAAATCGACCTGAACCAAAACGCCGGTCATTGCCAGCCGCATTTCATCATTGCTGGTGGCAAAGAGGGTGTTGGCAATAGCGTGGGTGATGACTCCGGCATCCAGGGTGATGGAGTCTTCTTCGGCCGCACTGGCAATTTTGGGAAAATCGTCGGGATTGTCCCCTGCCATTTTGTATTTACCGTAGGAGGATGTCAGTTCGATGCCAAAGCTCTCTTCATCAACATAAAGGGTAATCGGTTGCTCGGGAAGCGCTTTAAGCGTATCCAGCAAGATTTTTGCTGGAATAGCAACCACCCCATTTTCTTCACCGGTTACATCAATGGATGCGGTAATGGAAGTTTCCAAATCGGTCGAAGCAACGGTTAACTGGTCCCCTTCGAGGGTAAATAAAAAATCTTCAAGGATCGGCAAAACCGGGTTGGAACCTACGGCTCCACCGGTTTTTTGCAATACTTTCAGCAAGGTGGCCGAGGATACACTAAATTTCATATTACACGGATTAATAATCGTACCGCCACAAAAATAATCCATCTGGCCTTATTTCCTAATCCTAATGGCCTGCGTTCCATCGGACAAATCGTAATTTGCGCCCTCTTTCTAATTTTCAATTCATTGAAGAATAAATCCCGAATTCAAGCCATAAAATCGTTGGTCCTGCC
>JAGQXC010000070.1 GCA_020436785.1 Saprospiraceae bacterium
CACGCTACCGGGGGTATGGCGCCTTACGATTACAAATGGAGCAATAGCGAGTCGGAACCGGTGCTTAGCGGATTGGGCGCCGGGACCTATACCATTGAAGTCACAGATGTCAACGGTTGTTCCTTTTCCGACACGTTTCTCCTTGAGGATCCTTTACCGATAGCCATTCAATTTGATGGACAAGATGAAACGGCTTACGCTGCTGCCGATGGCAACCTCCAAGCACAGGTTAGCGGAGGGTCCGGTCTGTTTGAATACACCTGGAGCGATGGATCTACCACTTCTGGGATTGGACCGCGGTCACCGGGAAATTATTTCCTGACTGTGACCGATGGAAATGGTTGCACCACCGTTGATTCAGCGACAATTATGGCTTTTCAATGCTTACTTTCCGCTCATCTTACGGTAACCGATGCATCTTGTTTTGGAATGGCAGATGGTTCGGCTACCCTGGATTTGGCCGGAGCCAACGAACCGGCTCCCATCCAGTGGTCAAACGGCGAGACCGGAACAAGCATTGAAGGGCTGCCCGCAGGAGCCTACCAGGTTAAGATCTCGGACGCTACCCAATGCAGTGATTCATTGGATTTCATCATTAAGGAACCGGCCGAGTTAACCCTGTCCATTGATAGCATCAGGCATGACAACGGCACGCAAAACGGATCCATTCAAGCTTCTGTCGCTGGAGGCACACCTCCTTATTCTTATGCCTGGAAGCAAGGGATCGAAATCATCCGAACGGAAGAAGATCCCGACGGGCTGGGTACCGGATCTTACCTGCTGGTGCTTACGGATGCAAATGGATGTATGGTCACTTCCGATACGGTACGTATTGACCAAACGACCGCGATCTACCGGGACAACGCTTTTCAATTACGAGTCCATCCCAATCCCACCACCGGTCTCCTGCTGATCCAATCGACCATTGCCTTTGACCAGGTGGAAATCTATAATTCATTTGGTCAACTGCAACTAAAATCAAAGTTAAACAGAGCTAACCAACTGAATTTAAGTTCTTTGGATCCAGGAATGTATTGGTTGAAATTCGAGAAGGAAGGAAGGAATACATTCCGGAAAGTGTTGGTGGTAAAATAATTCTGATCTGCGCCCTTGGGAACTGGCTGGATGGCTTTCCCAACAACGCAAAAAACCTCCGGTATGGCGGTTAAAGAACCGGTAGAATATAGATCGCTATAGGAAAAGCAATCGCTAGGCTTTGTTCCTGTGACGAACGGATTTTCTTTAAAGTACTAGTACTTGATTTCAACCACTCCATTGGCTCCCCGTGTGCCATATATGCCCGTATCCGAAGGATTGCGAAGCACGTTAATCGACTTCAATTGTGCGGTATTGACCATGGAAAAAACATCGCGGAAACCGCCATAAACCGGTACGCCGTTCACAACAAACAATGGTTCGCTGTCACCAAGGAAACTGGCGGAACCCCGTATCCTGACACGTGCATTCGCCCCTTCCCCCTGGACGGTAATTCCTGGCACTTTTTGCAATTGGACATCCAGTGGTATCGAATTGCCTGGCTCCACAGCTAAACTGACCTGTTCCGGGCTGGGTTCAGCCTCCGGCATGTTTTTGATGGCCTTGCAACCTGATACAATAGCCATGGACACCAGTATGAGGTAAAAGACAGTCTTTTTCATATCCTTCACTTTATATTTGGTAACAATTTAACCAAAAAATAAATCCCCGGCAATGACCTGAATGCTGCTTCTTGCCAATTTGATCAACCTATTGCTCGTCCTGATAATACAATTTGTAAAACTTACGTCCGTCTTCATCTGTACCTCTCTCGATCATTGAACGGTCCCCATGGATATAAACATGAAAGTTTTTGTCCAATTTGATGACACTCTTAAATCCTTTCGCATATTTACGCACCGCCTTATCAGACACCTCAAATACTGGTTCCATTTCCATCTCATTTTCAGCAAGATAGCTGGATTGAAATTGTGCAAATACCCCCGAAATCAACGGGTCATCAAATACTTCATCCATATACGCCCTTACATCAACCTCATCATGAGTTTTCAGGTAGTCCATCGACTTGTTTAGATAGTGCACCTGATCGGTTTTGGGTAAATGACGTTCTTCTCCCAGGTTCTGGGAAACAAAAGAACGGGTCATCTGCATGAGGTGTGCGGTTTGGTGGTACTGATCCGCTCGGGGAGTGACATTCAGAAAATATTTGCGCCAATATTGAGCTTCCAGAGCCCGGTTGGATTGGTCGATAATGAAAACCTGATAACCGGATTCCCGATCGGTATTAATGATGAGACAGCCTTTATCGAGTTGCTGGAAAGGAATTCCCTCCTGCTTGTTCAAGACAAAGTGGTGATCGGCTTCCAACAACTGAATAAAGGTTTCTTGATCTTCCACCTTACACAAGACGACGGCATCGGTCACCTCGTCTTCATAGATGACCTGATTAAAATGCACGACACAAAAGGCACCATCCTTGATGTTTGGATGGACAGCCGCTTCATACAAATGCCGGGCAAGATCCTGAGAAATGTTCAAAAGATGACCCGGATGGTCAAACAGGCGCTGGATGAACTTATAGGCCGCATTCAGATCAACTTCTCCGTTGGCAAAATCGAAAGCATACGCTTCACGATCCCGGAAAGGCTCCAAAAAATGGGATATCATCAGTGGATAATCCTCCGGAAACACTTGGGTGAGTTGTTCCGATAGTGCCAGGGGTTTTCCCGCTGAGCTGTTTCCTACCTGATGAATAGCTATCTGGCGAAACTGGGCTTCCTTCCAATCGATCATTTCTCTGATGTTTTGACCAGAGACAAGTATACTTAATATTCGGGGATAACTGCTCTGTGTCCGGTGCATTCCACGGCGAAAATGTAGCCCGGGATGTGATTAAATGCGTACTTTGTACACTTAAATAATTTCTCATGGTTCGATTTATTTTATCCTGCCTGTTGGTTGGCCTAGGTATGAACCAGGCCTCCGGACAATCCTGGTCGGTTGCCTCGCCGGATCAGGAAATCAATGTTACTGTTTCACAGGATGGAGGCCTATTGACCTACACCGTCACAAAAGACGGCATGATCTGGGTTAATCCATCTTCCATTCGCCTGGATTTGGCGGAAATTCCGACCGACTATGAACTGCACTCGGCAGAAACAACTTCCCATGAATCAACCATAAAGCCGGTCGTTCACGAAAAGTTTGCGTCCATCATCGACAAATACAACCTTTTGGACATCCGTTTTGAAAATGGAATCGGTTTGGAGGTAAGGGCTTATGACCGGGGAGTCGCCTGGCGTTGGAAAGCCGATGCGGACGGTTCCGTCACGGTATTGAATGAAGAGGTAAATTATGGTTTTAATGCAGATGATCATGTCTATTATGCATCCGAGGAAGGATTCTATTCCCACAATGAACGGCTCTTTCCCAACTATCCATTGGAGAAATTGACGATGGACAGCCTGGCCAGCCTGCCGGCGCTCATTGAGCAAGACGGACATTACCTGCACATCAGCGAATCGGATCTGTACGACTATCCGGGACTTTGGCTCCAGGGTACGCATTCAGGAGTGTTGACGGGCACATTCCCCAAATATCCGCTTCAGGAATTACAGGTCCGGGACCGGGATGTTATGGTCACCCAAACCGCCAACTACCTGGTTAAAACCAATGGCAGACGAACCTTCCCCTGGCGGACAATTATCATGGAAGACCATGCCGCCGGGTTGTTGACCAATACCCTGATTTACCAGCTCAACCGTCCAGCCGAAGGCGACTTCAGTTGGGTAAAACCAGGTAAAGTCCAATGGGATTGGTGGAATGATATGAACGTTTATGGCGTCGATTTTGCAAGTGGCGTCAACACCGATACCTACAAATATTACATTGATTTTGCCTCCGAGAACAACATCCCTTACATCATCCTGGATGAAGGATGGTCACCAACCACCGACGTGACCGTGTCTGTGCCTGAAGTAAATGTACCTGAATTAGCCAGATACGGCAAAGAGAAAGGGGTGGGTTTGATCCTGTGGGTCCTCTGGAATTCGTTGGACAAAGACCTGGACAAAGCACTAAATCAATACACCAACTGGGGCATCAAAGGTATTAAAGTGGACTTCATGCAGCGCAACGATGCCCAAATGGTCAATTATTACGAACGGATTGCCCGTGCCACCGCCGAACACCATCTGCTCTTGGATTTTCACGGTTGTTATAAACCGACCGGATTTCGCCACCAGTTCCCTCAGGCCTTAACCCGGGAAGGAGTTCGTGGCAATGAATGGAGCAAATGGGATAACAGTAAACAAACCGGACCTGATCACAACCTTATGCTACCCTTTACCCGAATGGTTTGCGGGCCAATGGATTACACCCCAGGCGCTATGCTCAATGCGCAACGCCGGGACTGGTCTCCCAGCTTCAGCCGGCCGATGAGCCTGGGTACCCGCTGCCATCAACTGGCCATGTATGTGGTCTTTGAAAGTCCGATCCAGATGCTTTGTGATGTGCCTGACAACTACAAAAAAGAACCTGAATCCTTTGCGTTCCTCAAGAACGTACCAACCACCTGGGAAGACACCCGCGTCCTGGAAGCAGCGGTTGGAAAATACATCGTCGATGCCCGCCAGGCAGCCAATGGTGATTGGTATCTGGGGGCAATGACCGACTGGACCGAACGTCAATTTGAGATCACGCTGGATTTTCTGGATGCCGGAGAATACTCCCTGGAATATTGGGAAGATGGTATTAATGCCAACCGGATGGCCCAGGATTATAAAACGGGCCAAAGGAGTGTGCGTAAAGGAGACCGCATCAACCTGAAACTTGCCAGGGGAGGAGGGTATGTCGCGCTAATTCATAAAAAATGAAGCCATTCATCGCCTATCTATCGTTCATTCTCATTTTTGGCAACCTGAATTCCGGCATGGCTCAAACCACTTTGCGTGTCGCCATCGGCCAGATCTTTTGCCTGGATGGAGACCGTGAAGGAAATTTTCACCGAATCGAACAAGCTACCCGGGAAGCTGCAGACCAACATGCCGATTTGATCTGTTTTCCTGAAATGGCGCTGTTGGGATGGGTCAACCCGGATGCTCATCAGCGTTCATACTCCATCCCCGGTAAAGACTCGGAACGACTCGCGGCTCTGGCGAAAAAGTATCAAATCTTCATCTGCATCGGGCTGGGAGAAAAAGTCCGGGACAAGCTGTACGATGCCGCAATTCTGATTTCGGATGAAGGAAAAATTTTGGCCAAGCATCGTAAGAATAACATACTGAGCGAGTTAATGGACCCTCCTTACGCACCAGGGGAGGGTGTTACCGCCGTTGAAACCCGGTTTGGCAAGATTGGGCTGCTTATATGTGCTGATTCATTTTTAGATGAAAACCTGGTGGCCATGCGGGATGAACAGCCAGTAATTGTTTTGATCCCCTATGGATGGGCCGCCGAAGAGGATGCCTGGCCGGAACATGGCAAAGAGCTCCATAAAACCATCCAAAATGCAGCGGCCAGGATAGGATGTCCGGTGGTGGGTACCGACCTGATCGGAGCCATCTCCCATGGCCCCTGGTTTGGACAGGTCTATGGAGGACAAAGTGCCGTCATTGATCAGGATGGGAATAAACTGGCCAGCGCTGCTGATCGTGACCGTGAGATCCTCATCGTGGATATCCCTTTGCGGGCACGTAAGTGATCAATTCAATGACCAAACGGATAGGGTTTTAATTACCGATCCGCATTCCCGTTTTATTATCATACCTTTGCGGTCAAATTAATAATTGACACCGCAGTTGCAATCGTTTCAATCGCTGGGCCTTCGTGAAGAAATACTTCGCGTGTTGCCCGAAATAGGACTCCATCAGCCCACCGCAATTCAATCCCAGGCCATTCCGCAGTTGTTGACCGGCACGATCGATCTCATTGGCCTGGCTCAGACCGGAACCGGAAAAACAGCTGCATTCGGATTACCACTTCTGGAACAAATCGATCAAAGCCAGGCCCATTGCCAGGCGCTGATCCTGGTACCAACCCGGGAATTGTGTTTGCAAATCCAGAACCAATTGATTGCCTTCAGTGCCCAAATGCCCGGCGTCCGTTCCCTGCCAATTTATGGCGGTGCCCCCATGAACGGACAGTTACATGGGCTGAAACAGAAACCACAGATCCTGGTAGCTACTCCCGGCCGGCTGATGGACTTCATGGACCGTAAAAAGATCAAATTGGATCAGGTCAGGTATGTGGTCCTTGATGAAGCGGACGAAATGCTGCATATGGGCTTCGTGGATGACATTAATACCATCTTGTCCCAGGTGCCCACGGAACGGCACATCTGGTTGTTTTCTGCCACCATGCCGCCACCCATTCGTCAAATCGTCAACCAGTACATGCACGAACCGGTGGAGATCAGGATCGATGAAGGGCAACGAACCAATCAGAACATTGAACATCAATACGTCGTCGTGCAATCCAAAGACAAAGCCGATGCGCTATGCCGGTTTATGAATCTGGATCCACAAATGCGGGGCATTGTCTTTTGCCGGACGAAAGCAGGAACCCAGGAATTAGCTGATTACCTGATCGGACAAGGTTTTGCCGTTGACAGCCTGCATGGTGATCTCACCCAAAATCAGCGCGAACATGTCATGAAGCATTTCCGCTCGGAGACCACGCGCATGGTCGTTGCCACCGATGTCGCTGCGCGGGGCATCGATGTTCAGGATTTACACTATGTATTCCATTACGACCTGCCCGATGATGCTGCCTATTATACGCACCGCAGTGGACGGACAGCCCGGGCCGGGAAATCAGGCATATCGCTTTGTCTGATTACTCCAAGGGAACTCAACCGGGTCAAACAACTGGACCGTCAGCTCAAACTTAAGATGCAGAAAGTCCAGGTTCCACAAAATGAGACCATTCAGGAAAAAGCCCTGGAAAATTGGGCTCAATCGATCTGGAAAGAAGAACCGCATTTACCCGCTTCCGTCCGTGATCAGGCACTGGGATGGTTCTTCACCATGTCCAAAGAAGAGATGATCGAACGTTTGGTCAGCATGTACCTACGGCAGCATGCTCCGAAAGGCGATCATCGCGACCTGAATGTGGATGTGGCAGAAACGACTGGTAAAAGTTCACGCGCGACCCGGCTATATCTGAATGCAGGGAAAATGGACGGGTTAAACAAACAGTCTATGCTCCATTTGTTGACGCATCAGACCGGGGTGTCCGGTAAGGCCATCGGTCACATCGAAATTCGCCAGAAACATTCAACCATTGAAGTAAGCAGTGCGGATCTGGATGCACTTATCATTGAGTTACAAGGAAGGTCTTACAACGGAAGACGCCTGTTCCCCAAAGAGGATAGTATCAAAGCACAAATGCCCCATCAACGCAAGCACATTCATAAGATCAAGCAACAATCCGGAAAGAAGAAACGAAAATCAAAATCAGCCAAATAAGCTCGCATGGCAAAAAAAATTATTTAAGTAAAATTGTAGACTAAATCCGAATTGCAAAATAAACTGTAGTCTTAATTGGTTACTTTACAGTAAGTTAAGAACCATTATCTACTATCTGACTTCACACAACCACCTTGATTACATCGCTTTTTTTATAATAAATGTTAGGAAAATTGTATATTTTTGCTAGTGTTCCAAAATAAGCTTTGGAGATCCTCGTTTTTAGATAGGAATCTATTTCATTCATCCGGAAAGCCTAACCAAACAATGAAAAAACGATCCGTCACCTGGCTACAATACACAAAAGTCATTCTTGAAAAGGTCAGTTTTGATTTTCAGATTTTCATTAAAGAGCTTAAAAAATCCCTCATCCGTTTGACCATCCTGGAATTGGTTGCATTGGAAACCTGGATATCAGAACGGTTTCAAGCTGCGATTGCCAACCGGGCAATGCGTATTGTGAGGGAATACCGGGTCACTCTGTATTAACCGTTTATCCGGTTTATAATAACCATTAATATTTTGCAGGAACTCCTTTTCCGGGCAAAGTCTTTTCAATAAATGCCCGGATGTCGTCGTTGGCTTGCTTTAAGTCTTCAGCGCGCAAATACATCATATGCCCGCTCCGGTACCCTTTCCACACAAAACGATCCTTCATCTTACCACTTGGGTCCATATG
>JAGQXC010000506.1 GCA_020436785.1 Saprospiraceae bacterium
CACAGGTTCAGGTCAGATAAATAGACATTGACTTTAAAGACCTGGTCCAAAGATACGCCGGCAGCCTCCAATTGCAGCCGGCAGTTTTTGAGGGTGTAATGGGTCTGTTCCTCAATGGTGTCGCCCACAATGTTGCCTCCCTGATCGATGGCAGCCTGACCACTGAGGACCACCAGCTTGCCGGCCTGAATTTCCAATATCGGTGAGTAAGGACCTGCCGTCTTGTGCTGGGAGGCACCATCAGGAACCCGGATCCGTGGAGCGTGGGATCCCAGGGATTGGTCTCCAAAGGGCAGGTATCCGGTAAATCCGGCAATTTTCCAGTCGCCCTCCACTTTCCGGCACCGGTATAATGTCTGCCATTGCAATAATGTGTGGGCGCCAGATGCCGCCAGAATGGAACCATCGAACTTTTTGTGCGCGATGGCCACCTCGCCATGAATTTCAATGTCACGCAAGCGGGTCGCCCGGTAAATGGCTTCTTCCGGATCCTCCTGCCAGGTTGTCCCTGCGAATTCTTGAGCCTGACGAAGCCATTCTTCCCGGTAGTCGTCGAGGGTGGGATAGGTTAGTTCCCAAAAGTCCGGATTGGAATGCTTCCTCGCGTCTACGCCAATAAATCCCTCCGGAATAAAATCTCCGGCCACCTGATCCCAGTCGGCCGTCACAAAAGCCCGGATGTCTCTTTCGACCAGCATTTCCCAAATGGCATGCCGGTCCTGATCGAGGGTGAACGGATTGAGGTATTTAATCATAAGGCGTATTCTTTTTGTTGGGTACCATAGTGCTTTAAAGCAGATTCATCCACCTCAATGCCCAGCCCATTTCCCTCGGGGACCGTTGCAAATGGAGGGTCAAAATGCAGTGGCTGGATTAATAGATCGTGTTCCCGGATCATCCGGCCAAAGATGTCTCCGGGCCAAATGCAATGATCACTGGCTGCGGAGCAGTGCAGATACATGGATTCCAGAATTCCCAAATCCACCTCCGAGCCGTGCCAAAAAGGCAATTGCGCGGCCTCGGCAATATGGGAAAGCTGACGGAAATGAGCGATTCCCCCGTTAAAATTAAAGCCATCCACCGCGTCCATCTGAATGGCTTTGATCGCATCCTGCACCCGTTGACCATGCAGAAGATAGGGCAGCGAAACATGAAGGACGATGGGTATGGGACCATACCGGCGTAACGAGGCATATTCCTGCATTTGCCAGCGGGGAATAGGGTCTTCCAGGCACAATACATTGCCGACCTCTTTCAGCGCATCGATGCGTTTGCGCGTTTCGAATCCGTATCCCCAACGTTCATTCGGATCAAGGATGATCTGCATGCCAGGCGCATGCTGATCGATTTCGCGCGCCCAGCGGACGACATCATCTTCCAGGTCGGTCTTAAACTTGATGCAGTCGTACCCTTGCCGGTGGTAGGCGGCACTCCAGGGGCCGATTTCTTCGACTGTCCGGTGACTTGACCAGGCGCCGATTTTTACTTTAGGGTTCACATTACCTCCCAGCAGGTCGACGAGTGGCATACCATGACGGCGGCAGTAGGCATCATAAACCGCACACTCGAAACCGTCGTATTCCCGGCAATAAGTGACAGGCAGCCTTTGCAATGGCAATTGATCAATGTTAAGACCAAGTAAGCGCTCGGCGATGGCTTCCACCATGTTCCAATCGTGGTTGCGGTACAGTTCACCCCACCCGGTGGTGCCATCGGCCAATTCCAGTTTGAGAATGAGCTTGGGTAATTCATCAAACTGAACAGACCAGCCGCATTGCGCGCCTACCGGCAATTTATGCAGGGGTTTATTGATCGATGCACTGGCAATAACCCCCGCATGGGCCGGGACCAGTACCTCGAAACAAGTGATGCGGCTGATCTTCATATTATTCAGTAAAATCCCGGTTAAACAATAAACTGGTGGCCCCATTGTCCACATAGATCAACTGACCCGTTACTGCCCGGGCTTCTTCGGACAACAGGAAGGCAACCACATGGCCTACATCTATCGGATCAATCAGGCGTTCGATCACCTGATGGTATTTCCGGTATTTTTCCACCCAGCCTTCCGGATCATCGGTCCAGGTACGGATCAGGTCAAAATTTTGTTCGGCATGGACATAGCCAGGACCGACCGCATTGACCCGGATGTTGTGTTTCCCCAGTTCGACCGCCATGCCCATGGTAAGCCCTTTAATGGCGTTTTTCGTAGTGCTGTACAAGGCAAATTTGGCCTGTGTTGCGTGGGCATGCACCGAAGCAATATTGACGATATGTCCGGATTGACCGCGCTCCAAAAGCAATCGGACGAAGTGCCGGGAACACATCCACACTGCCTTAATATTAACCGATGTAAGCCGGTCAAACTCTTCCTCGCTGGCAATGTGTGCTTCCTTGCTCAGGCCTACGCCGGCATTGTTGACCAGACCGTGGATGGCAGTAAATTCGATTTCCAGGGATCTGAAAAGGTTTTCCACCTCCTGGGCAGAACGGATATCCGCCTGATAGCAGGAAGCATCCGGATAGTTCTTTTTCGCTGCCGCCAGCGCTGCCGGGTCGATATCCACCAGGATCAAACGGGCCCCTGATTGGTGGAGTGCTTCACGGACTCCCGCGCCGACCCCAATGCCGGCGCCTCCGGTAACGAGGATGTTTTTCCCTTTGAAATCCATAATCACATGATGCCGTAGTTTTGAAATGCCTGTACCGCACTCATTCCATTTTCGATGGCTCGTCGCACCGTTTGTTCGCCTAAAGCTTTTTCAAGAGCCAGGTGTATCACGGCTTTTTCATGCTGGGCAGGAATGACCAGAACGCCGTCAACATCACCAAAAACAAGGTCTCCGGGAGCAATATGAACCTGACTCATGACGATGGACGTCCTGAAATCCACCACTTTACCCCGGGGTCCCTGATCCTGGGCGTATCGTCCCCAGCAGAACGTTGGAAATCCCAGGCGCAGTATGCCTTTGGTGTCCCGTACATAACCATCCAGGACCGCTCCGGCAGCGCCCAGGTGCCTAGCCCGGGTACTCATCAATTCACCCCATAGGGCATAGGTGGGTGAAGATCCGGTACAGATGTAAATTTCATTTGGTTTTAGATCGTCCAGAGCTTCCAGCATCAACCCGAAAGGTTTTTGCTGCAAAGGGTGATCGGCTGGCAGTCCGGCTGTATCGGCCTCCATCACCGGCATGGCTCGTCCCAGTACGATCATATCCGGATGTAAAGGTTGGATGGCCGGTGCCAGAAACTGATGTTGCAAGCCCTGCGTATCCATGATGTCCCCGATCACCGCTGTGAAGAGGTATTTTCGGATGAGATCAAAGAGCTCCGCATCGGTCGTCCAGCTTACGGATTTGGTCATGATGTAGGCAAGCCATAGTTTATATCCAGGAAATACCCGGTTGGCTCTCGATAAATATAGGGTTTCTTGTGCAGTCCTGTGTGCGGGCACGTGAAGATTTCATTGGATTAAAAGGCTGGATGGAGTAAGCACCGAGGTTACAAACCTAAGGGCGTATCTTGGAATTCCAAATCGTATAATTCTCAACGCAATGATCCATCGATTCTTTTTCGCAGCCTGGTTGGTTTGCCTGTTGGCGATGAACTGTGCGCCAACTACCCAGACCGCTGTAACCTCCGTTAGCGCCTGGGTGACCAGTGCCGATCAATCTCAATTGTTGGCTGAACAAACCATTCCATTTCATGCTCATCCGGAGCCGGACTTGCCGTCCATTAAAATCGACACCGGACAACATTATCAACCCATCGAGGGCTTTGGGTTTTCCCTCACCGGGGGCAGTGCACGCTTGATTCACCAGCTCAATACGATGGAACGCAAGAAACTCCTCACTGAATTATTTTCTCCGGATGGGTTGGGAGTCAGCTATCTGAGAATTTCCATTGGTGCTTCCGACCTTGATCCGGTGGTGTTCAGTTATGACGATTTACCTCCCGGAACAACCGATCCCGAATTGGCTTATTTTTCGCTGGCGAGAGACACCCAGGATTTGATTCCGGTGCTCCGGGAGATCCTGGAGATTCGACCTGATCTCAAGATCATGGGTTCACCCTGGAGTCCGCCGGCATGGATGAAGACCAACGGTGAAAGCAAGGGAGGCCACCTGAAATTGGAATTTTACCCGACCTATGCCCAATATTTTGTTCGCTACTTGTCCGATATGGAGACCCGGGGAATACATCTCGATGCCATTACCATCCAAAACGAACCGGAACACGGAGGCAACAATCCCAGTATGCTGATGACCGCCGGAGAGCAGACCGATTTTATCAAAAACGATTTGGGGCCTGCTTTCCGGGTGGCCGGATTAACGACCAAAATCGTGATTTGGGACCACAACTGTGACCATCCGGAATATCCCTTGCGAATATTAAAGGACCCGGATGCCAACTCCTTTGTTGAAGGAGCGGCTTTCCATATGTATGCCGGGGACGCGACCGCATTGGGCCAGGTAAATACCGCCTTTCCGGATAAATCATTGTATTTCACGGAACAATGGACCGGGGCCAACGGACAGTTTGGTGGTGATTTTCAATGGCATGTGAAAAATATTCTGATTGGAACAATGCAAAACTGGAGCCGGGTGGTCCTGGAATGGAATCTGGCCTCGGATCCGGCTTACGAACCGCATACGCCGGGGGGTTGTACCGAATGCAAGGGTGCATTGACCATTGATGGCTCCCGGATAATCCGCAATGTCAGCTACTACATCATTGGGCAGGTGGCGCGTTTTGTTCCACCCGGATCGGTTCGTATCCACTGCGAAGGGATCAATCATCTGAGTTATGTTGCCTTTCGCAGACCGGATCGTGAAATTGCTTTATTGGTTCTCAACGAGGATTCCATGGCGGTTCAATTTTCCGTAACGGATGGGAACACGTTTTTTACTGCAGAACTGCCGGCTCATGCAGCGGGGACCTTTGTTTGGTGATGTGATCGTGATAAAATTTTGATCGTTTCCTCCGGGAAGACGCAGATCATTGGTCCAATGATAGAACAGTACTGGATCAATCACTATTTTCAGGCATTAATTTCGGAAAAATCGCCAGATGATAAGGAGAGCAATCCTGCAAAGGCATTTAATTGGCCTTTGGTTGGGGTTCGGGTTGATGTCTTCATTTGCCCAGAATCAATTAAATGAAATGCAGCAACCCGGATTGCATCAGACACCGTTGCATCCCCTGGAATACAAACTTTCCGCCGATTCCCTGGTGAATGTTTATGCCAGTTATCGCAGAAGCTACACGACGGTCAGGACGCAACAGAAGCCCCGCATCGATGGCATTCTGGATGATGCCTGCTGGCAACAGGATGGTGTCTGGTCCGGCAATTTTGTGCAACAAGCGCCAAACCAGGCTCATGCTCCTTCTGAAAAAACTGAAATCAAGATCCTCTACGACGATGTGAACCTTTACATCGCCATCAAATGCCACGATACGACACCGAATGGCATAACTTCCTTACTGGGAAGACGGGATGATTTTTCCAACGGCGACATCGCCGGAGTAGCCCTGGATACTTACCATGACCACAGCACGGCCTTTGAGTTTAACGTCACGGCAGCCGGCCAGAAGGTGGACCTTACGCATCTGGGTGCTTTCAAGTGGGATACCGACTGGAATGCCGTCTGGGAAGGAAAATCCCAGGTCACGGATTCGATGTGGACAGCCGAGATGGAAGTGCCGTTCTCCCAGGTGCGCTTTAGCAACGAATCGGAGCAGGTATGGGGCATGCACATCTGGCGCTGGATTGCCCGTTTGGGAGAAGAGGATCAGTGGAAGCTTATACCCATCGATGCACCGGCCATGGTCTACATTTTTGGAGAATTGCGTGGTATCAAAGACATTCCGAAAAAGCGGCACTTTGAATTACTTCCCTACACCGCGTTGCGGTATCGAACCGGTGATGGTGGCAAGAACCGCATTGGAATCGGACTGGACGGCAAGGCGGCTTTGTCCTCCAATTTTATCCTGGATTATACCATCTTTCCCGACTTCGGTCAGGTGGAAGCCGATCCCTCGGTGCTGAACCTTACTTCATATGAAGTTTTTTATCAGGAAAAGAGGCCTTTCTTTCTGGAAGGAAATGCCATTTTGAAATACGACATTGGTAACGACCTGCTCTTTTATAGCCGGCGTATTGGCCATGCGCCGACGTTCACGCCTCCGGTCTTTGGCGATCAAAGCCTCGTTACCCCTTCGTCTACCAACATCATCAATGCATTGAAAGTGACCGGAAAGAGCAAGAATGGATTGTCGGTTGGGGTGGTGAACTCCATCGCCCAGGAAGAATTTGCGGAAGTTCGCGATGGCAACCAGCAAACGAAATATGCGGTGGAGCCATTTACCAATTATTTTGTAGCGCGCGCCAAGCAGGATTACCGCCAGGGCAATACGACGGTTGGGGGGATGTTTACTTCCGTCCTTCGGTCGTTGCAGGATCCCAACCTAAAATCGCTTTTACCCGGGCAGGCCTATACCGGTGGACTTGACGTTTTGCACAACTGGCAGAACCGGAAATATTTCATCGATGCAAAAACGTTCTTCTCCAATTTACGGGGAGCCCCGGCTTCCATCCGTTTGCTGGAACAAGCGCCTATCCATCTTTATCAACGCGTAGATGCCTCGCATCTGGAGGTAGACCCGCAGTTGAGCCAACTCGGTGGTTGGGGAGGGGATATCCAGGGCGGAAAACAAAGCGGGAAATTCCGGGCGTCAGCAGGATTGAGCTGGCGGTCGCCGGGACTGGACCTGAATGATGTGGGGTATTTACGGGAAGCAGACGTCATCTCACAAAAAGCCACGGTGACCTATAATGTGAATGCGCCGAGGGGCATCCTGCGTAAATACCAGGTGACATTAGCCCAGCAACACGATTGGAATTTCGGAGGAGAAAATACGCTGGATCTTGTTCAACTGGAAGGCCAGTCCGCCTTCACCAATTTGTGGACGCTCCAGGCCAGTTTGGCTCATGCCTTTTATGTGCTGGACATCCGCCAGTTGCGAGGGGGGCCGGCGCTGCGCAAGGACCCGCATTCGATGGCCGGATTTCTGTGGTCCACCAATACGGCCAAGAATTATTCCATGGGATTTGGCATGGACCGTACCTGGTCGGACAATGGATTGAGCCATGCTTATGATGTTTTGCTTAATTTCCAGTTGAAATTTAATGGCCGGTTTATCATCACCTCCAATACTTTCTTTGAGAAGGTGACGGAAAACAATCAATTTGTGCCTTCTCCCACCCTGAATATTGCCGGCAACATCAAGTATCAAACCATTTATACGACGCTGCGGGCCGAGTATTTTGTGACACCTGAATTATCGATCCAGTATTATGGGAGTCCGTATTCCTCCATCGGTTATTTCGATAAGATTTACCTGGTAAAAGATTCTCATGCTGCCAATCCGGAAAATCGTTACCAGCAACTGACTTATTCGAGCCAGGATGCGGACTATCAATATTATGCCGAAACGAATAATGGATCGGTGACCCTGTGGAAGATCAATCATCCCGACTTTAATTTCCAGGAATTCCGCTCCAATTTTGTGGTCCGCTGGGAATACAAGGCCGGTTCGACGGCCTATTTCGTGTGGACCCATGGACGTTCCCATTTCGAAGACATCTACCGTCCGCATGTTGTGGAACAATTCAGTGGCCTGGGTGATGCAGATGGCCAGAATGCCTTTACGGTAAAATGGAGTTATTGGTTTGGGTTGTAAATAAAGGTAGCAGAGGTAAAAGAGGTATCAAGGGTAGCAGAAATAGGCCCGGGGCTTTTGCCTGGTATTATCTTTGAAAATACAAGATTTAGACATGAAGATTCCTGATAAACCTCATATTCAACCATGGCTCACCATTTCCCAAGCCAGGGAGGCCATTGCTTTTTACTGTCGGGCATTCGATTTGCAGGAGACCTACCGCATGGAGGATCCCGGTGGCGGACTCGTGGTTCGCCTGGAATCCGGGTCGGCCTGCTTCTGGGTGAGTAACGATCAGGACAATGGACCTTTGGGTGGGGGCAATGTAAGAATGATCCTGGTGGTTGCCAATCCGGATGAGATCTACGATCGAGCGATTGCTGCCGGGGCGACCGGAGTGTATCCCGTGCGGGAGGAATACGGTTGGCGCTTGGGACGGCTGGTGGATCCATTTGGCCTGCATTGGGAAATGGGTTATGAACTGAACCCACAATAAGTTCTCGTGAAATCATGAACAGACATACGCACCGTTTATTTCAATACATTCAGTCCAAAACAAGATTGGATGATTCGGCAATGGAGCGGATTGGAGCCTGTTTTTCGTGTAAAAAGTTGAAGCGGAATGAACACCTGCTAATCGAAGGAAATGTATGCCGATACAATTACTTTGTGAACCATGGTTGCTTGCGCTTTTATTCCATCAATGAACAGGGTCAGGAATTAATTCGCTATTTTGCCTTTGAAGGCAAATTTGGCACCGCACTTTCCAGTTTCATCGAAGAACAGTCGGCTACTGAAAACATCCAGGCGATAGAAAAGACCGAAGTTCTGGCAATTGCAAGAACTGATTTTTATCATTTGGTAGATACCATGTCTGCGATGAATGCGATTTACCGTGATGTTTTGGAAATGGCATATGTAACTTCCCAACAGCGGATCTATGATTTCCAGGGACAGCCTGCACTCGAACGGCTGAAATGGCTTTTGCAATACCAGCCAAATGCCCTCACCCGTCTTCCCAGCAAGATGGTCGCCGCCTACCTCGGCGTAACTCCTTACACCCTAAGCCGGCTGAAAGCAGAATTATAAGGCCGAATCGTTGCCATAGAGCAAGGATTTTTCATTCCAGTCCGGATAATTTTACCCGAAAATAAATGGCTTCGGATGGTGATGGCTAAAGCTCGGGATTCACGTCTTATCATATGCATTTTTTTCAGCGGATGGATTAATGTCACGGCCATATTGTGCCAGACCCCGGTGCCTCCAATTCCAGTGGAATTATTCTTTGGCAACCGGCAACTCTATTTCCAGATGGTCGTAAAAAAATCCTTTGCGCCTAAAAGCAAATTTGATTTTTTCAGTGTAGCCACCTATACCTCGGAGTATGATCCACAGCTTAAAGACTACAACATCGTCATACCCGCCCAGGTTAGTTATGATTTGGGAAAAGGATTTGGCATCATGGGTGGTACCGATATCAATTCTGCTACCGGTTGGGCACCGGTTGCAGGTCCCCAATTCAATTTCGCATCCAGGAAATGGTTGGCGGTATCTGTAATATCCTACTTCTTCAATTCGGAGCAAAATGTAAAGCTGTTTGGCCTTTATGAATACAAGCCGACCGTGTCGGAACATTTTACGTTGTATAACCGGATTCAGCTGATGTATATCCAAAATTTACACGACAATTTGCATGCGCGAAGCTATCTCTATTTAAGAACTGGAATAAAGTGGAAATCATTTATTTTTGGCGTCGCATCCAACCTGGACCGGTTTGGACCGGGCAAGATTTTTAAGGAGAATTACGGATTGTTTTTCCGTTGGGAATTGAATTAACTCAAGCAATCGAAACACAAACACTATGGCAAACGCAGCAAAACAACGACAGACCAGCAATACCTTCCGGGTGCTCCACCGCTACCTGGGATTCTTCCTGGTAGGAATCATGGCCGTTTACGCGACCAGTGGTATCATCATGATCTTTCGGGATACCGATTTTTTGAAGGAAGAAGAACAAATCACTAAAAACATTCAGCCCTGGGCAGCCGACGAGCAATTGGGACAGTTGCTGGGGATGCGTCAACTGAAGATTGAAAAGACAGAAGGGGACCTGGTTTACTTTGGGAATGGAACCTATAACAAGTCGACAGGAGAGGCTCAATTGACGATCAAGGAATTGCCGGAATTTCTTAGAAAAATGACAGAACTCCATAAAGCACGTTCTGCTCAACCCCTCTTCTTTCTCAATCTTTTCTTTGGCATCTCGTTACTGTTCTTTGTGATTTCGGCGTTCTGGATGTTCATCCCATCCACTTCGGTGTTCAAAAAAGGAATGTATTTCACTTTGGCTGGCATAGTCCTTACCTTAATCCTGCTCTTCTTAAAATAAGCAGGTTATGATAAAATGGATACGCGTTTTTTTCTTGAGCGTTTTGCTGGGCCTGACAACGAATGTGCTGGCCCAATCACCCGCACACGTTGATTCCGGAGCCCTCGATGGCGTTGGTTACCGGATCGTATTCCCGGCAAACTGGCAACACAAGCTGGTGATGTATGCCCATGGCTATGAAGCGGTAGGTACACCCATCCGGCAAAGTCAAAACCCGCAATGGATCCAGGGAATGGCTGTTTTCCTCGACCGGGGATTTGCCGTTGCCGCTTCCGATTATGCACATCAGGGACTGGCCCTGGTACAAGGTGTTGACGACACGGAGAAATTGCGTCATTATTTCAACGAGAAATACGGGAAACCCGATACGACGTTTATTGCCGGCCATTCCATGGGTGGAGGCATCACCTTGTCCATCATTGAAAATTATGGAGAAGATTACGATGGTGGACTTCCATTGTGTCCGCTTTCCAGCCGGATTTACGTGCAAACCCGCAAGGAATTTGATCTCTATGCCACGTTTAATGGTCTTTATCCGGGTATTGTCTCCTCCTTGAACCAGATTTTTGACCTGAATGCGGATGGACCTGGACAGGAGAGTGGAACGATGTATCAACGAGCCATGGAAATCAAGCAGCAGCTCGCCGCCTTCGATACGGCCGGGGTCCAGGCTTTTGCCCGGAAATTTAACTTGAAGCCGGACGATTTGCCTTTTGTATTGTTCTTTGATGAACGGGTCTTGCGTGATCTGGCAGAGAAATTTGGTGGCAACCCTTTTGACAATACCAACACCCTGTATTCCGGATTTGACAATGACCTGGAAGTAAACCAAAAAGCCGAACGACTGATGGCTACCGTTGATCCGGAGACTTTATTTGCACCCTACGACCGCACCGGGAACATCAATAAACCCATCGTCCTGATGCATACCATCTATGATCAGCTTATCCCTCCGACCTATGGGGTAGATAATTTTGAAAATATGGTGCATGAACAAGGAAAAGATGAATTCTTTGTGGTCAAATACACCAATGGTCAGGGCCATTGTAATTTTACGCCCGAACAAACCGGAAAGGCGTTCGATGCATTGCGGTCCTGGGTCCGTGGAGCCGTAAAACCCCAACCCGGTTTTATAGAATAAACAATTCCCATCTTCGGCGAAGGACAATCATTACTTCTTAACTTATAGCTCACCCGTAACTTTTCGACCTGCTGGTACGTGGTAAGAATGACGTATTCATTGGGGGGGCTTTACCCACATGGATCAATCTGAAAAAAATGAAATCACTGTTGCGAAGCGTGTTCCTGCCGGGAATGCTCCTGATTGCCTTATCATTTTATTCCTGTCAACGCAACCAGAAGAATCGAACCGGATCGTCAGATGACCGGTATGATCTACGCAATGCTATTCAAGTTAATCTGGATACCCTGCTATCGGATGGTCAGCGTATGCTGGAATCTCCAGGGTCTGGGCAGGAACGGAGATACAACGATTCGCTTTCCCGACATATGGGGTTGATCCAGCAAGCCATCGTCGAACAGCTGGTCCGGTCCTATGGCCGTACACCGACCGATTCCATCTTCGAAATGTTGAATGAGCTGGACGGGTCGGGATTTATCCCGGACGCACTGTATGTGCAATTGACTGATGCCGACTTTTCTACGCCATTGGGTCAGCAAGCCCGATTGGCTTATCAGGATTATCAAGAAGAACGGGCAGCACAAGTGGCCGGGCTGGATACACTCCATTGGTGTGCAGGAGATTATTATTTATATGGTGTCGGGAAGCCGGATTCGGTCAAATTGTGTGAGGTATTACAATCCGGGCAACGCTTTACCGTTTTGGACTTTTGGTCGGCCTGGTGCGGGCCTTGCCGCGCATTTAACCGGAGTTTTCCAGATGTTTATGCCAAATACCGCCAGCAGGGCATCGAAATCATCGGGATTGGTGCCCAAATCCGGGAGGTTACAGGGCAGCAAGTTGCTGTAGAACATGATCACACACCATGGCCTCAGTACCTGGATAAGGACGATCATATTTACCGGCAATTTCATACCCGGGTGATGCCATTTCAGGTTTTGGTCGATGGGGAAGGGCATGTGGTCAAGATTCTATCTTACGACATCAGACAAGAGCTGAAACCCTACCTGCGGGATCCTGATTAAGCAGGTTTATTTTGTACATTCGGAAGCCAGATCATCAGGCCTATGAACCTTCCGGAAAGACATACAAAATTCTCAGGTTTCTGTCCAGTGGGGATCTTCACCTGCCAGACATTGTTACGGATCATTTCCATTTCACTGCTGCATGCGATGGGCCTCCAGGCGATGAACCTATCCCAGGACTCCATGATTGACCCGGGTACCCTGATGTGGTACCGGCAGCCGGCCGGCCAGTGGGAAGATGCTCTCCCGGTGGGTAATGGGCGGTTGGGGGCGATGGTTTATGGACGGACGAGTGAAGAGATCATCCAGTTGAATGAAGAGACCTATTGGTCCGGAGGTCCATATTCAACCGTCGTCAAAGGGGGCTATCAACATTTACCGGAAATACAACAAGCCTTATTTGCCGGCGATCCGTTGAAGGCACATAAATTATTTGGACGGTACCTGATGGGTTACCCGGTGGAACAGCAGAAGTACCAGGCCCTGGCTAACCTCTATCTGTTTTTCGACCACCACGACTCCATCACCAATTATCGCCGGTCTCTGGACCTGTCAACCGGTATCGTTTCGATATCGTTTGAACAGAATGGTGTCAACTACCAGCGGGAAATCCTGGCCTCCGTTCCGGATCAGACCATCGCCATCCGCTTATCGGCCGATCACCCCGGAAGTCTTTCTTTTGGTATTCAATTGCGGGGCATCCGGAATCCAGCTCATTCCAATTACGGGACCGATTATTTTCAGATGGATGTGGAAGGAAAGGATGAGCTCAAGCTTACCGGCAAATCGACGGATTACCTGGGAATCGAAGGCCGGGTACACTATGAAGCCCGGGTGAAGGTCGTGCCGGAAGGCGGTTCGTTGAACGTGGATGGTACTCGTCTTCAGGTTTCCGGAGCGGATGCAGTCACACTCTATGTTGTTGCGGCCACCAATTTTGTCAATTACCACGATGTATCTGCAGATCAACATGTTCGCGTACTTCGAAACCAGGATAACCTGACAGGACGATCGTTTGCCAGCGTCAAATCAGATGCAATAAAAGATCATCAATCCTTCTTTCAACGAGTCAGACTCACCTTGCCGGTGACTTCTTCTTCCTATTTACCTACCGATGAAAGGATGCAGGCCCTGGGAAAATCACCGGATCCGTCTTTGGCAGCCCTTTGTTATCATTTCGGACGCTATCTCCTGATTGCATCTTCGCGACCAGGCACCCAACCTGCCAACCTGCAAGGCATCTGGAACAACAACATGAATCCGCCCTGGGATTCCAAATACACCACCAACATCAACACGGAGATGAATTATTGGCCGGTTGAGACCGGAAACCTTTCCGAACTGGCTGAGCCGCTGATAACCATGGTTAAAGAGTTGACCGATCAGGGAGCACAAGTCGCCCGGGAACATTATGGTGCCCGTGGGTGGGTATTTCATCAGAATACCGATATCTGGCGGGTGGCAGCGCCGATGGACGGCCCCACCTGGGGTACGTTTACGGTAGGGGGAGCCTGGTTGACCACCCATTTGTGGGAACATTTCCTCTTCACCCGCGATACCTCTTACCTGCGTGACGTTTACCCGGTGCTGAAAGGTGCGGCAGAATTCTTCATGGATTTCCTGGTCGAACATCCAAATGGCAAATGGCTGGTGACCAATCCGTCCAATTCCCCGGAAAACCCACCCAAAGGTCCGGGCTACCGGTATTTTTACGATGAGGTGACCGGTATGTATTATTTTACCACCATCGTATACGGATCAACCATTGACATGCAGATCCTGAAAGATTTGTTCAGTGATTATTGTTCGGCTGCGGCCATCCTCCGGGTGGATGGTGAATTCTCCGAAAAAGTATCTAAGGCCCGAGGTCGATTGGTCCCTTCGCAGGTTGGCCGTGATGGCATGCTTCAGGAATGGACGGAAGATTATGGACAACTCGAAGAGAAACATCGGCATTTTTCCCATCTCTACGGGTTGTATCCGGGCAATGTAATCTCCCTGCGTCATACCCCTGAGTTGATCGAACCGGTTAAAAAAGTACTGGAGCAACGTGGTGACGGCGGTACCGGTTTTTCACGCGGGTGGAAAATGGCGCTATGGGCCCGGCTGCATGATGGAGATCGTGCCGATTCAATATTTAAAGGTTACATCGCTGAGCAGTGTTATCCATCGCTGTTTGCCAAGTGCTTCACGCCCCTCCAGGTCGATGGTTCGTTGGGAGTGACGGCAGGAATTACCGAGATGCTTATTCAATCCCAAGAAGGCGTCATCGAATTACTGCCGGCCCTGCCCGGAGCGTGGGAAGCAGGTCGCTTCGACGGGGTGTGTGCCCGGGATGGATTTGAATTGAATTTGGGGTGGGAGGATCATCGCCTGACAGATGTGGAAATTCTGTCGAAGGCGGGGATGCCCTGTCGTCTTCGCTTGCGTCGTTCGGTCAGGGTGTTTTGTGATGGCCAGGAAGTGCCCATCTTGCCGTCTGGAGAAGGGGCGGTTGAATTTCCTACAGACAAGGGTAAACGGTATTTGATCACCTTTTTAAATTGATCGATGCCCACTTTCCAGGAAAAACTTATTCAATCGATCATCTATTTTTATCTATTTAATGGATTGAAATTCAAAGTAATAAGATAACTTGCCCGAAGAAAAAAATTAAACTTCAGAAAGTATAACCATGCAAAACATCAATTATCCGGTTCGTTTTCTTTTTCATGTTGGCACCTTGTCCAACGATTTTACCGCTTTCGACGCGACCGGACAAACGATTGCCTACGTGCGGCAAAAGATGTTTAAACTCAAAGAAGACATTATCATTTACGACAGCCAGGAAAAGACGCAGATTAATTACCGCATCAAGGCCGATCGCTGGCTGGACTTTTCTGCAGCATATACTTTTTACGATGAGACGGGTCAGGACTTTGGCAAGATCGTTCGTAAAGGTTGGCGTTCGATCTGGAAAGCCAGCTATGAGATCATCGACCAATACCAGATGCCGCAATACAACATCCGCGAAGAGAACGGCTGGGTGAAGGTGATGGATGGCTTATTTGGTGAGATCCCGGTTTTGGGAATCTTTACCGGCTATGTGTTCAATCCCAGTTATCTGGTGAATACGATGGACGGCAGGCCCGTGGTACGGTTGAAGAAACTGCCATCGCTTTTCGGCCGAAAATTCATCCTGGATTTAGTCGGTGACCTGGATACCGATGACGACGACCGGGTCATGCTGGGCTTGATGATGCTTATTTTACTGGAACGCAGGAGAGGGTAGTTATTTTTTACTTTCCAGCCACTTTCTAGCATTGACAAACGCCAGATGCCAGGGCGACACTTCGTCCTTCCGGTCTTGTGGATAATAAGCCCAATTCCAGGGGAACATCGAGCGCTCGATGTGGGGCATGGTCACCAGGTGGCGCCCATCGTCGCTGGCCATCATGGCGGTATTGTACTGACTGCCATTGGGATTGGAAGGATACGTCTGGTATCCGTATTTCGCGATGAGGTTGTACCGGTGCTCTCCTTCTGGAAAAACAAACTTTCCTTCTCCATGGGAGATCCACACACCCAGCGTACACCCGGCCAGAGTGGATAACATGACCGAATTGTTTTCCGGGATGGTCACCGAAGTAAATGCGGATTCGTGTTTATGTGAATCGTTGAAGTCCATTTTTGGTTTGACATCATGATCCGGATTGATCAGTCCCAGTTCGATAAACAACTGGCAGCCGTTGCAGATGCCGATGGACAAGACATCATCGCGCCGGAAGAAGTTCTCCAGCGCCGTCCGTGCTTTTTCGTTGTATTTGATGGCGCCGGCCCATCCTTTGGCAGAGCCCAGGACATCCGAATTGGAAAATCCTCCGACAGCTCCTAAAAACTGAACATCAGCCAGCGTTTCGCGACCTGACATCAGGTCGGTCATATGGACGTCGCGCACTTCAAAGCCTGCCAGATAAAGGGCATGAGCCAATTCACGTTCTGAATTACTGCCTTGTTCCCGCAGCACGGCGGCGACGGGCCCGGTGTCCCCGCGTGGGATCAGACGACCGTCGTAAGCGGTTGGAAACTGGTAATTCAGCGGTTGGATTTTGTAATTGTTGAAGCGCTCATCGGCCAGATGGCCTGCCGTTTGTTGACGATCGAGCAGACGGGAAGTCTCATACCATACATCGCGAAAATGATCGATTGTAAACTTGAATGTTTCGTGATTCAGCTTAACGATGAGGTCATTGGTGGATAGAACTTCACCGAGGCGATGGCAGGGTAATGGAATGTCAGCCAGGTCGGAAGCATCCTTGTCGTCTTTTAGTTGGAAGACCAAACCGCTGTTTTCGGCAAACAATACCTTGATGGCATCGGATTCCCCCAGTTCGGAGAGGTCAACATGCGCACCAATTTGATTGTTCGCAAAACACATTTCCAGCAAAGTGGTGACCAAACCGCCTGCTGAAACGTCGTGACCGGCCAGAATTTTCCCTTCGTGGATGAGTTGCTGGATCACCTCAAAGGTCAGTGCCAATCCGGAGACATCCTGGATATCGGGAGCTTGATCCCCGATCTTATTGCGTACCTGCGCAAAGGAAGAACCCCCGAGGTGGTAAGCATCGGCGGATAAATTGATGTAGTAAATGGATCCGCCGGAGGATTGCAGGACCGGTTCGACGATGCCCCGGATATTGTCGCAGACACCGGCAGCGGAAATGATCACTGTACCCGGAGCGATGACTTCGTCGTCACCGTATTTCTGTTTCATTGAAAGTGAATCTTTCCCGGTGGGTATGTTGATGCCCAGGGCAATGCAAAAGTCAGAGGCCGCTTTGACAGCCTGGTACAGGGCGGCATCTTCGCCAGGATTCCGGCACGCCCACATCCAGTTGGCGGAGAGGGAAACGGACTTTAAACCATCCTCCAGGGGAGCCCAGACCAAATTGGCCAACGCTTCGGTTATGGCGTTGCGGGAACCGGCAGCAGGCTGAATGAGCGCACTGGCGGGTGCATGGCCGATGGCGGTGGCGATGCCGTAATTCGTATCGTAACCAAGAGCCATCACCCCGCAGTCGTTCAGCGGCAATTGCAAGGGACCGGCACACTGCTGTTTTGCGACCAATCCGCCGACACAACGGTCGACTTTATTTGTGAGCCAGTCTTTGCAGGCAACGGCCTCCAGGCGTAACACCTGTTCCAGGTAATGATGCAGGTCTTTCAGGTCGTACGTTACCGGATGAAAGTGATAGGTGATCGACTGATCGGCCATAATGGTCTTAGGCGTGCTGCCAAAAAGATCCTCTAAAGCGAGGTCCATGGGCCGGTCACCGGTCCGGGAGGATTTGAAAACAAACTGTTTGTCTCCGGTGACTTCTCCCACGATATACAGGGGAGCGCGCTCTCTAGCGGCAATTTGTTGCAGTACCGGTACCTGATCTTTCGGGATGACCAGGCCCATGCGTTCCTGCGATTCGTTCCCGATGATCTCTTTCATGGAGAGGGTAGGGTCTCCGATGGGCAGATGGTCCAGGTCGATGGTGCCGCCGGTGGATTCCACCAATTCCGAGAAGCAATTGAGATGTCCCCCGGCGCCATGGTCGTGAATGGCCACGATGGGGTTTTCATCACTTTCCACCAATCCCCGCACGGCATTCGCGACGCGCTTTTGCATTTCCGGGTTGGACCGTTGGACGGCATTCAGCTCAATGCCTGAATGGTATTTGCCGGTATCTGCCGAGGATACAGCAGCGCCACCCATACCAATCCGGTAATTGTCGCCACCCAGCAATACGATCTGATCTCCCGGCTTGGGTGTATGTTTTTGTGCCTGGTTGGCTTTACCCATCCCGACACCTCCGGCTAGCATGATCACTTTGTCGTATCCGATTTTGCGACCTTGTTCTTCATGCTCCAGGGTGAGCAGTGATCCGGCGATCAGTGGCTGCCCGAATTTATTGCCAAAATCAGACGCCCCATTGGAAGCCTTGATGAGAATATCCATGGGCGTCTGGTACAACCAGGGACGTTCGGTCATGGATTTTTCCCACGGGCGGTTTTGATCCAGCCGGGGATAAGCTGTCATATAAATGGCGGTGCCTGCCAGGGGCAGGGAACCCTGTCCTCCGGCCATCCGGTCCCGGATCTCACCTCCTGAGCCGGTTGCGGCACCATTGAAGGGTTCCACCGTGGTGGGGAAGTTGTGGGTTTCTGCTTTGAGTGAGACGACGGACTCAAAGGGTTTTTTGACATAGAAATCCGGATGGCCGGCCGATTTGGGTGCAAATTGATTTAACCGTGGTCCTTTGAGGAAAGCCACATTGTCTTTGTAAGCGGACACGATGGAATTCGGATGCGCCTTGGAGGTCTTCTTGATGAGGGCAAATAAGGATGCCGGTTGTTCTTCACCGTCGATGATGAAGGTGCCATTGAAGATCTTATGGCGGCAATGTTCGCTGTTTACTTGTGAAAATCCGAATACTTCCGAGTCCGTCAGGGGCCTTCCCAGGCGATCGGCTAGGTCCTCCAGGTAATTAATTTCTTCCGCACTCAATGCCAGCCCTTCGGATTCATTGTAGGCGGTAATGTCCCTGATCTCTTCGATCGGAGCGGGCTCAATATCAATGGTAAAGAGGTGCTGATCCAGTTGCTGGTATTTTTGGGACAACATCGGGTCAAAAGGCAGTTGACTGTTTTTGTCGGCGGCAAATTTCTCAATGCGGCGAATCCCGGTGATGCCCATATTTTGGGTGATCTCGACGGCATTGGTACTCCAGGGGGTGATCATCGATGCCCGGGGGCCGATGAAATGTCCCGTAACCAGATGTACATCCAACGGATTCGCATCGCCGAAAAGCCAGGACAGTTTGGCAAGCTCGGTTGGGTTAAATGCATGATCAACCTCTACCGCGTAAAGGAGGGTGGTGGGGCTTCCAAAAAACTGAATCATGGTAAATGGCCTTAAGGGACAAAGATCGGTTGTTCTGGCGAACCCGGAAAGTAAGCAGCGAAAAAGTTATACACATACTGACGAACACTTCGTGTTGTCAGCACCCTTAATGGACGAACACTTCGTGTTGTCAGCACCCTTAATGGACGAACACTTCATGTTGTCAGCACCCTTAATGGACGAACACTTCGTGTTGTCAGCATTCCTAAATGACACAAATCAGTTATTATGTCATCCCGAATAGGCTCGCCAAGCGAGCCGTTCATGAAGGATCCTTGAAATGGTATCCAGATGCATGGTGTCGAAGACTGAAGAAGATGAAGTGTTGCAGCA
>JAGQXC010000507.1 GCA_020436785.1 Saprospiraceae bacterium
ACCTCCGGAAGCAATGATCGGTATGGGTAAGAGGTCGGATAACTTTGCCGTCGCTTCCAGGGCAAATCCCTGTTTGGTGCCATCGTGATCCATGGAAGTAAACAGGATCTCTCCGGCGCCGCGGTCCGTCCCTTCCTGCGCCCAGGCATACAGTTCGATATCGGTAGGTATGCGACCTCCGTTGAGATGTACATACCAACCAGCCACCATTTTTTTGGCATCGATGGCCAGAACGATGCACTGGCTGCCAAATTCCTTACTCAGTTCATCGATGAGGCCCGGATTACGCACGGCGGCTGAATTGATGGACACCTTGTCGGCCCCCGATTCTAGGAGTACGCCAACATCTGCAATCGAACCGATGCCTCCACCGATGGTAAATGGAATATTGAGTTCGGCCGCCACATGCCGCGCGAGCTCAGCCAGGGTCTTGCGCTTCTCATGCGTGGCGGTAATGTCCAGGAAGACCAGCTCGTCAGCTCCCTGCAGACTGTACGCCGCTCCCAGTTCGACCGGGTCGCCGGCATCGCGCAGGTTGACAAAATTGACGCCTTTGACGGTGCGGCCGTCTTTGACATCGAGGCAGGGTATGATGCGTTTTGCTAACATTTTAGCTGGTTTGAAGTTGAACCAATGCGGTGAGGTCAATGGTCTTTTCATAAATGGCCTTGCCGATGATCGCACCGGTACATCCTGCGGCGCGAACCGCCTCTACGTCTTCGAGATGGCGGATTCCTCCACTGGCGATCAGGTTCTGACCCGGGAAGGCCTGACTAATTTCCCGGTATAATTCTGTAGCCGGACCTGCCATGGCACCGTCTTTGGAAATGTCGGTGACGGTCAGCCACCGGATACCGCGACTTTGCATATTGGCGATGTAATCGACTAAAGCCATGGATTCGGTCGTCTGCCAACCATGGGTCGCAATGAAACCATCGCGCACATCGGCGGACAGGATGATCTGACTCGTGCCGAATGCAAAAATCCATTCGCTAAAGAGCTCGGGTTCGCGGTAAGCCAGACTGCCGATATTTACTTTATCGATGCCTAGATCAAAAAGACGCTCGACTTCTTCGCGGGTACGGATGCCTCCGCCGAAGTCTACCCTCAGGTTCGTAGTATGCAGAATGGCGGCAATCTGAGGCCAGTGAATGACTTTTTTCTCCCTGGCTCCCTCCAGATCCACCAGGTGTAGATGCGTAAATCCATGATCTTCGAGGTATTGTGCCATGGCGGCAGGGTCGTCGGCGTAAACGGTTTCCTGGCGGTAGTCACCCTGGAAGAGACGGACACAACGGCCTCCAAGCAAATCGATGGCTGGGTAAATCAGCATGTTTCAGGCATTGATGAATTGTTCAAGGATACGGGCACCGACTGTTCCGGACTTTTCCGGGTGGAATTGGGTAGCGACAAAGTTGTCGATCTGCATGGCAGCTGAAAAAGGGACAATGTAATCGCAGGTAGCTGCCGTGTAAGGGCCGTTTTCCGCATAATAGCTGTGTACAAAATAAACATATTGCCCATCGACCGACGCAGGTAAAAAGCTTTCCGGCTTGCGCTGAATGGCATTCCATCCCATATGGGGGACTTTATGTTCGGCCTGACTGCGCGGGATAAAACGGCGAACCTGCTGGGGTATTATGCCCAGGCATTGGGTGTCGTTTTCTTCGGAATGGGTGCACAACAATTGCATGCCCAGGCAGATGCCCAGTACTGGTTGGGTCAGGCTGCGAATCACCTCATCCAGACCATGGTGATGCAGATAACTCATCGTCGAAGAAGCTTCGCCGACACCCGGGAAGATGACCTTATCGGCCTGCCGGATGCGTTGGTGGTCACCGGTCAGGGTTGCGTGAACTCCCAGCCTTTCCAGGGCAAATAAAACCGACCGCACATTGCCGGCATTGTACTGGATGATGACAATGTCTTTCATAAGGTTCCTTTAGTGGTTGGTAAGCTTTTGTCTGCAGGATCCCGCCGTATGGCCATGCGAATCGCGCGCGCGAAAGCCTTAAAAATGGCCTCAATTTTATGATGCTCGTTATCCCCCCGGCATTTAATGTTCAGATTGCAGGCGGCCGTATCGGTAAACGATTTAAAAAAATGAAAGAATAGCTCTGTTGGGACATCACCGATCCGCTCCCGCCGGAATTTGGCGTTCCAGACCAACCAGGGCCGACCACCGAAATCAATGCCAACCTTAGCCAGGCTATCATCCATAGGGAGGTAAAAACCATAGCGTTGCAGCCCTTTTTTGTCACCCAGGGTCTTCCGAAATGCCTCGCCCAGAGCCAGGGCTGTATCTTCGATGGTGTGGTGTTCGTCCACCTCAAGGTCTCCATCCACTTTAACGGTGAGGTCTACGCCGGCATGTCGCGCAATCTGATCCAGCATATGATCAAAAAAGCCCAATCCGGTAGCAATGATGCTTTTTCCGGAACCATCCAGATTCAATTCGATCAGGATATCGGTCTCTTTGGTGGTCCGGCGGATCGATGCGGTCCGGGTACCTAATTTCAGTAAACGATAAATGTCCTCCCAGGACTCGGTGGTCAGAGCGGTGATTTCTTCGAGCGAAGGGTCGGTAAGGGTAGGGACAAACGGGCGGATCCAGATCGCCTGGCAGCCCAGGTTCCGGGCCAGCATCAGATCGGTTTCCCGGTCACCGATCACATAGGAATGGGCCAGATCGTAATCCCCTTCCAGGTAGCTGGTCAACAGTCCGGTGCGTGGTTTCCGGGTAGGAGCATTTTCTTCCTCCAGGGAGCGGTCAATATAGACGGCATCAAATTCGATCCCTTCACCAGCCAGGGCATCCAGCATCTTTTGATGCGCCGGCCAGAAATCGGATTCCGGAAAAGAATCGGTTCCCAGGCCATCCTGGTTGGTGATCATGACCAGCTCAAAATCCAATTCGCGGGCGATCTTGCCCAGCCAGGTGAATACTCCCGGGACATATTCCAGTTTTTCCAGGCTATCCACCTGGTAGTCATGGGGTTCTTTGATCAGGGTTCCGTCGCGATCGATGAATATTATTTTTTTTCCCATGGTCAACTGTTTTGCAGGGCTTTGATCAGTGCTTCATTTTCCAGGGCCGTACCGACGGTGATTCGCAAACATCCTTCACAGAGATGGACATTGGACCGGTTGCGGACGATAATACCCTGGTCGCGCAGGCTTGCGTAGCGCCGGTTGGCGTCATCCACCCGGATCAGAATAAAATTGGTATCGCTGGGATAAACGGTTTCCACCATGGATAACTTTGCCAGTTCTGTTTCGAGCCACTTACGCTGTTCCAGGATTTTACTTACCCACCAATTTTTTTGATCCTGGTTGTGCATGGACTGCAGGGCTTGTTCCTGGGTGTACGTGCTGATGTTGTAGGGTGGTTTGACTTTGTAGATTAGACGAATGATGTCCGGTTGGGCAAAAGCCATGCCCAGCCGGATGCCGGCCAGGCCCCAGGCCTTGGAAAACGTTTGCATCACCACCAGGTTGGGATAACGGCGAACCCAGGGGATGAAGGATTTGTCTGTGCAAAAGTCGATGTAGGCTTCATCAATCACCACGATACCGGGAAATTTTTCAATGATTTGATGTAACCGGTCCTGGTCAAGTGCATTCGCCGTCGGATTGTTGGGATGACACAGGAACAATAGTTTGGTCAGCGACGACGTGGCCTGAACGATGGCCTCCGGTACCGGTTGATAGTCGGAATCCAGGCTGACAGTAACCGTATCGACGTTACAGATGTCTGCCGCTACTCGATACATTCCATAGGTAGGATCGAGGGTCATGATCTGATCCTGGCCGGGAACACAAAAGATACGGATCATCAGGTCGATGATCTCATCACTGCCATTTCCCAGGGCAATGGACTCCGGGGCGATTTCTTTAATCTGGGCAATTTTCTCACGTACCCGGGCATGGTGGGGATCGGGATAGCGGTTCAATCCCGTTTCGTAAGGATTCTCATTGGCGTCCAGGTGGATGCCCCCGGTGCCTTCAAAATCGTGCCGGGCGGATGAATAAGGCTTCAGGTTCCAGATGTTGGGTCGGACCAGATTTTCCAGGTTCATAGGGCTTGATCGTTGAGGGTTTGCAATCGGATGGATACCGCCCTGGCATGAGCCAGTAATTCCTCGGCTTCCGCCATCGCAATAATGGATGGCCCCAGGTGTTGTAATCCGTCCGGGCTTATTTGTTGAAAGGTAATTTTTTTCAGATAGGCGTCCAGGTTCACACCACTGTAAGACCGGGCATAACCATTGGTAGGCAGCGTGTGATTGGTGCCCGATGCGTAGTCACCGGCGGATTCAGGTGTATAATTGCCGATAAAGACCGATCCGGCATTGATTACTTTTGATGCGCGATCTGTGGCAAGCTCCCCGGCTATGATCAAATGTTCAGGCGCATACGCATTAACAAAATCAATCATATCTTCTTCGCTTTCCAGCAAGATCGCTTTGCTGTTGGCTAGTGCTTTTCGTGCGAGATCCTGTCGGGGTAGCTTTACACATTGCCGGTCAATCTCCTTTAGGGTTGTCTCGATGATCTCGGAGGACGAGGCCACCAGGACGACTTGTGAATCGATGCCGTGTTCGGCCTGGGACAGCAGATCTGCTGCCAGGAAAGAAGGTACACTGCCAGATCCTGCCCAAACCAACACTTCGGAAGGCCCCGCTGGTAGATCGATGGCCACACCTTCTTGCTGAACGAGTTGTTTGGCTGCATTGACGTACTGGTTGCCGGGGCCAAATAGCTTATAAACACGAGGTATGCTTTCGGTGCCATAGGCCATCGCTGCTATGGCTTGCGCACCACCCACTTTGTAGATGTGCTGCACGCCAACCTCCTGTGCGGCCACCAGCATTTCCGGGATCAGGTTGCCATTGCGATCGGGTGGTGTACATAGGATGATTTCCCGGCAGCCGGCAATTCGGGCCGGAATGGCTAGCATCAGAATCGTTGAAAAGAGGGGTGCGGTACCTCCGGGAATATACAATCCTACCTTTTCGATCGGCACGCTTTTCTGCCAGCAAGTGACGCCCGGTGATGTCTCGGTTTTACGTTCCGGATCCTGTTGCAACCGGTGAAAACGTTCAATGTTCGCGGCTGCCTGACGGATCGCCGACAACAGGCTGGGATTAATTTGCTGGTATGCGGCCTGGATTTCATCCGCAGACACTGCCAAGCGATTAAGTTCCACCTGGTCAAAGGCGACGGTGAACCGGCGTACCGCGGCATCGCCTTCACTTCGGATGGCGTCAAGGATTGGCTGTACTTTGCCGGCGATCTGCGTCCAGTCCATGACAGGACGGGTGATCAGTTTAGGCCATTGGCTCCGGGGAGGATGATCAAAGCGTTGCATCAGATAATCATTTTTTGGATAGGAACGACCAGGATACCCTGTGCACCTTTGGCTTTGAGTTCGTGGATGATCTCCCAGAATTTGTCTTCCTGGATGACGGTGTGGACCGAACTCCATCCGGACATGGCCAGGGGCAAAACGGTTGGGCTTTTCATGCCGGGCAGGATCGCGATGATCTCCTCAAGCTGGTCATTGGGTGCATTGAGCAGAATGTATTTGTTGTTCTGGGCCTTCAAGACCGACTCCATACGGAAGACCAGTTGGTCCAGGATATTTTTCTTTGTGGTGCTGATTTGCGGGCTGGCAACCAGCACGGCTTCCGAGCGTAAAACCACTTCTTTCTCGACCAGGTTATTCTGGAAGAGGGTGTTTCCTGAACTGACCAGATCGCAAATCGCATCGGCGAGACCGATCGCAGGGGCTATTTCTACCGATCCGGAGATGACATGGATCTCTGCCTCCACGGCATTCTTTTTAAGGTATTGACGCAGGGTGTTGGGATAGGAGGTCGCAATTTTTTTTCCCAGCAGATCACCGATGCCGGTAAAAGACTGTCCCTTCGGAACAGCCACGGATAGCCGGCATTTGGCAAAACCCAGGCTTAGGATTTTATCCAGCTGACAACCGGTTTCGACCAGCAGGTTTTCACCGACAATACCAACGTCGGCAACGCCATCCTGCACGTATTGAGGTATGTCCGAATTGCGCAAGTACAACACATCCAGGGGAAAATTCTTCGCCTGGGCTCGCAGCTGGTCCCGTCCGTTGTCCACCTTGATGGAACAGTCATGTAATAAACCCAGTGAATCTTCCAACAATCTTCCTGACTTCTGAATGGCGATCTTTAATCTTTCCATGGTATGTGGTTAAAATAAAAAAGGCTTACCAAGCAGTTGGCAAGCCTTTGATGTTTTTTCATAGATGACCATACATCATACGGCATCACCAGCTGCACGAAACAGCGTATGATGGTGATGATGATGTATATGGTTATTCATTTGAATCAAAAATATAAACCGGTGGTACCTCCCAGGGTCGAACTGGGGACACCAGGATTTTCAGTCCTGTGCTCTACCAACTGAGCTAAGGTACCATTCTTCAAAATGCCTGTTCGGAGCTAATTCTCCAAAGGGAATGCAAATTTATACTCTTTTTCATTAACCCAAAATAAACCATTGTATTTTTTGTCCCGACTCACCTAGCGGATCAGGGTGACGGTCCCGGTTTTGGTCTGGGGTAGACCACCGGCTAGTTGGTATTGGATCTGATAGACATAGACGCCGGGCGGCATCTCTTTACCCCGGCTGGTGCCGTTCCAAACGGGTGAAATGCTTCCGGTGGCTGGCGCTTCAAATAACAAGTTGCCCCAGCGATCGTAAATACGGAAGACTTCAAAGGCCTCCACCGATCCGTTGTGCTGCACTTCGAATAAATCGTTGGTTGCATCCCCGTTGGGAGAGAATACATTGGGAATGTAGACTCCTCCGCATTCCACCAGTTTTACCTGGGTGGAACGGGTGGTTGAAACACAACCATCGGAAACGGTTACCGCATAGGTGCCGGCCTTGGTGATGTTCTGTACCGGACTGAGGCTATCCTCCGTATTCCAGTGGAAGCTGTTCAGCCGGTTGTCCTGTAAGTTGATGGACCATGTTTCGCTGGCACAAATCGTTGTATCCTTGGTCAGGGAAAGCTGGATGGGTTCGGGAAGGCCGACCTCGATGGTATCGGTAAAGGTACATACCGTGTCGACACGATGAAGCGCCACCCGGTAGGTGCCGGTTTTGGTGATGTCGTAGGCCAGGCTGGTGTCCTGGCCATTCCAAATGGCGGTGGCATCCGGGTAGGGGAGATGGAGAGTCAATCCCTGTTCACAAATGACGGTGTCCGGGCCAAGATCAAAAGGAATTTTTCGGTCAAGTACTTCGACATGGACCTGATCCAGCGCAAAGGTGTCGCATGCATCGGGGAAAAATAAGGTATATGTGGTACTCTGTGCCGGTCGGGCAATGGGATTGGGGCTGAAAGGGTCACTCAACCCATTGACTGGCTCCCAATAAACATCCTGCATGATGCCTGATTCCAGCGCAATGGCTTCATTGGGGCAAATAACCTGATCTTTAATATCATTGAGAAATGTGGTATACCGCATGCAAATGCGCTGTACATTGGAAGAGCCGCCGGTCGCCGATGTAAAACCCCAATATACATTGGGTATGCCGGCAAAGATATTGGTTACGATATCACCCTGGTACGATAAGCGAAGATCACAATCCATATAGACTTCCAGACGATGGGCTTGTGCATCCCAGACGACCCGGACATTATGGTATTTACAATCTTCAATATTGGGATTATTGGCTAAAGCCTGGACCGGCCCGGCCAACGTATTGTTGGAGCCATGGTCCACATCGCCATTCCGGATGATCGCAATATGATGGTAGGCGGGATCGCTCAGGTTAAAATTTTGCCAGGTATCGAATTCAATCCCGATGGAAGGCCGGACAAACTGAAATCCCAGTCCTTCACCAGCTTCACCAATGGAGGTACTTACGGGTTGAAAACCGAATACGATCCCATCGGCGCCATTGGCATCGGTGCAGCCCAGGTAAATGTCCATAATGGCCTCAAAGGATTCATTCAGGTTGATCTGGTTGTAGTTCCAGATGGATCCGGCCACGAACATCACATCCTGGGTCAATTCATAACAAATGCTATCCAGCCGGCGGGCCGCACCGTTGATTTGGAATTGTGCGGAGGAGTTTTCCGGAAGGATAAAAACGAGTAACATACCGAACAGCAAGGCTTTCGGATGCCTGATAAAATGGGGGAAGACAAAGCGCAAGATCACAGATTGAACGGCATTAAAATTTACGGTTCTGAATGGTGGGAACCTGCTAGTTACAACGTCGCAAGCCCCCATACTAATATTTGCATTGGCGGAATTTACCACTTTCCGGTTAATATGCATCCAATGCTTGCAATACCTGAGCATTTCCCTGAGCGGCGGAGGCAGGAATCCGGTGGGCATCATCAAATACGGATAGTGCCTCAGGTGAAAATACGGCATTGACCGACTCATCGATGATTGCGTCTTTCATGACCTTATACGGGTCGAGCCCGAGGAATTTGGCCAGGAAATGATAGGCAGCCAACCTTTTATTCGGTCCGTAATCGTGTTTTTCCTCAGCAAAATGGTCGTTTTTAATGCGGTCCTCCGCATGATAGAAAGTGTAAATTCGTCGGATGAACGGGTATTCCAATTCCGGATTTAATGCCGTCCAATCCGCTCCGTCCGAGATGAGCAATAAGGGTCTGGGTGCGGCCAGGGCAGCGATTTCGGCATTATTGGTTTGATGATCGGGTCGTTTATGGACGGGCATGCCGCTTTCACAAATGCAACCACCGAAGAAATGGGCGGAAACCATCACGACCGGAACCGCTACATCGATGCGTGGATCCACTGCGGTCAGCATGAATGTTTGGGTGCCACCGCCGGATTCGCCGGTGATGGCCAGACGGTTGGTGTCGATTTCCGGCAGGCTGCTTAAAAAGTCCAGTGCCCGCACGCTGTTCAGCAATTGAAATTTGAAAGCTTTGGACAATTTGTGATCGCACTGTTTGGAATCACCCATGCCAATCATGTCGTAGGCAAATACGACGGCACCCATGCGGGCCAGGGTAGCACAGCGCTGCTGGGTATATTCCTGGAACCGGCCATCCTGGCTATGGCCATGGGGGCAAAGAATTCCCGGTACCTTTCCCTTCAGATCCGCCGGACGGTAAAGGTTTCCGGTAACATAAAGGCCGGGAACCGATTCAAAATAAACATTCTCAACGGTATATCCATTAGCAATTTTTTTACTATGAATAACCGGCTGTACTTCACGATTGAATTGGAGGGTGGTAATTTCGGCTCCATCCAGAATGCCTTGCCGCAGCCTGGCAGCATGGGCTTCCCAGGTGGATGCATC